>CALXFL010000175.1 GCA_944387515.1 uncultured Clostridia bacterium | reverse complement strand
GAGCGGGGGCCCGACCACGCCAAGGTCTTCACTGCTGTGGTGCTCCTCAATTCCAACATCATCGGCCGGGGCGAAGGCAGCAGCAAAAAGCAGGCGGAGCAGAACGCCGCCCGGGAAGCCCTCCGGCTTATGGGCTATAACTTTTGATCCGCCGGGGAAGCATCGCCCTGTTCATTCCCCACCGGGGCTGTCCCCATCAGTGCAGCTTCTGTGACCAGCGGGCCATTTCAGGGGCGTTACCGGTGACGCCGGAAAGGGTGCGGCAGGAGCTTCAGGCGGCCTTTTCCCGTCTCCAGTCTCCCCAAAGTGAGATTGCCTTTTTCGGCGGGAGCTTTACTTGTCTGCCGGAATCTGAGATGGTGGCGCTGCTTCGGGAAGCGGTGCCCTACCTGGAAAAGGGACTGGTTTCCGGCATTCGCTGCTCCACTCGTCCCGATGGCATCGACCGCCGCCGGGTGGAGCTCCTGCGGCAGTTTGGGGTCACGACAGTGGAACTGGGTGCTCAGTCCATGGATGACCGGGTGCTGGCGCTCAATGGACGGGGTCATACCACCGTTCAGACGGTGGAGGCGGTGGAGCTGCTCCGTCAGGTGGGACTTCAGGTGGGCCTCCAGATGATGGTGGGGATGCCTTTTGACACCCAGGCTGGGGCGATGAGGACTGCGCGGCGAATTGCGGTCCTCGGGCCGGATGGAGTGCGGATCTATCCGGCCGTGGTGCTGGAGGGAACCCGGATGGCTCGCTGGTACCGGCAGGGGATTTACACCCCGCTGACGCTGGAACAGGCTGTGGCCCTTTGTGGGCCGATGATCGCCCTTTTTGAACGGAAGGGCATCGCCATCTGGCGGGTGGGCCTTCATGACACCCCCTCTCTGCGGGAGGGGCTGGTGGCAGGGCCCTTTCACCCTGCCTTCAAAGAATACTGCCTCAGCTTTCTCTGGCGGCAGCGGGTGGATCCGCTGCTTGGACGTTTTCCCTTGGGGGAAGCGTTGCTTTTGCAGGTGCCGCCCCGGGAACACTCTGCGGCAGTGGGACAGCATCGGGAGAATCTCCGCCATTGGGCAGCTGCCGGGTATCCAGTGACCGTCCGTTCTGAGGCGGAGCTGACAGAGGGCTTCCGGCTGACACCCTTGTCATCCGCTGCCGGGTGTGATAAGATGAAAGAAAGGGCAGCATCGCCTGAAACTGCACAGAAGGGATCGAAAACATGCTTTTAAAGTCCTTGGAGATACAGGGATTCAAATCCTTTCCGGATAAAACCAAAATTACCTTTAATCAGGGGCTGACCGCCGTGGTGGGACCCAATGGCTCGGGTAAGAGCAACATCAGTGACGCCATCCGCTGGGTCATGGGGGAGCAGTCCACCAAGACGCTGCGAGGCGGCAAGATGGAGGACGTCATCTTCTCCGGCACGGCCACCCGGAAGCCCCAGGGCTCCGCTACCGTCTCTTTGTCCTTTGACAACACCGACCGGACGCTGGCGGTGGAGAGCGATGAGGTGACCATCACCCGGAAATATTATCGTTCCGGGGACAGCGAATACCTGATAAATGGCTCACCAGTACGGCTCCGGGACCTGAATGAGCTGTTCATGGATACCGGTCTGGGCCGGGATGGCTATGCCATGATCGGACAGGGCCGGATTGCTGAGATCGTTTCGGCCAAGAGCAAGGAGCGGCGGGAGATTTTTGAGGAAGCCGCCGGTATTGCCAAATTCCGTTTCCGCCGTGCGGAAGCGGAGCGCAAGCTGGAGCAGGCACAGGAAAATCTGCTGCGGCTTTACGACATTTTAAATGAGCTGGAAAGCCGGGTGGGGCCGCTGCGTGAGCAGTCAGAAAAGGCTGCTGCCTTTTTGCGGTTATCAGAGGAGAAACGGACTTTGGAGGTCTCTCTCTGGCTGAAGACGCTGGAACGGTACCGCACCACCTTGCAGGAGCAGGAAAATCGCTGGCTCATCGCCAAGGGCGATGAAGAGCGGCTGGCGGCAGAGGCCGACCAGATCGAGAACGCCATCCGGGAGGCCGCCGAGCAGATGCAGGCCTGTCTGGTGAAAAGCGACGAGTACGGCCGCATCAAGGAAAACCTGCAAAACCGGATGGCCCAGCTGAAAGCAGAGACCGCTGTGCGGGAAAATGAACTGCGCCACACCACCGAGGAGCTTTCCCGGTTGGATGACGAGCTGAAACAGCAGCAGCAGTCTGCTGCTCAGTCCGGTCAGGCTGCCAAACAGAAGGAAGCGCTGGCCCGTCAGCTGGAAAAGGAGCTGGCCGAGGCGGAAGAACGCCTCGCCGACAAACGCCAGGAACTGGCCCAGTTGGCCAGACAGGGAGAGGACGCTGACCAGCGTCTGGATGCCCTCACGGCGGAAGGAAATCAGATTGCGCTGGATCTTTCCCGGCTCAACCTGCTGATGGTGACCCTTCAGAATGGCATTACCGATGAACAGGCCCGTCTTGCTCAGAGCGAGCAGGAAACGGCGGCGCTGGAAGCGCAGCTTTCCTCTGAGGCAGAGACCATGGAGGGCATCCAGGGGCTCTTGGAGGAGATCGCTGGACGGAAGGATGCACTTGAAAACACCATCCGGGGCTATGAAATGAAGCAGCAGAGCCGCCAGAGCCGGTATGACCAGATGCAGCAGAAGCATCAGGCGCTGGAACTGACCCGCCGGGAAAAACTCCAGCGGGCAGGGCTCCTGGAGGACCTGGAAAAAAATCTGGAAGGCTTTGCCCACAGTGTCCGGGCGGTGATGCGTTGGAAGCAGAATCAGTCCCAACGGGGCATTCACGGCACGGTAGCCAGTCTGTTGACCGTGCCGGATCAGTACGCCACCGCCATTGAGACCGCCCTGGGTGGCTCTTTACAGAATATTGTCGTGGCGGATGAGCAGGTAGCCAAGGCCTGCATCCGCCGGTTGCAGCAGGAAAAGGCCGGCCGGGCTACCTTTTTGCCCCTGACCTCGGTGAAAGGCAACCTGCTGCGGGAAAATGGGCTGGAGGATTGCCCCGGCTTTGTGGGACTCGCTTCCCAGCTGGTGCAGTGTGACCCGGAGTATCAGGGTGTGCTGCGGTTTCTGCTGGGACGGATCGCCGTGGCGGAGGATTTGGATGCTGCCGCTGCATTGGCTAAAAAGTTCGGTTACCGCTTCCGGGTGGTGACCCTGGATGGCCAGCAGGTCAATGCCGGTGGTTCCTTTACCGGTGGTTCTGCTGTCCGGGAACAGGGTATTCTCAGCCGGAAAAACGAGATTCAGCGGCTTCGGACTGAAGCCGGCAAGGTGGAACAGGAACAGCAGGAGCTGGCCGGAAAGGCTAGTGAGCTGCTGGCTGAACTGGGACGCTTGAAGGCTCAGATTGAAGGCGCCCGCTCTGAACTGGTCGTGGCAGGCGAGGATGCCATCCGGTTTTCCGCCGATCAGAAGCGGTATGAGATGAACCGTGCCCAGCTGAACCAGCGCCGGGAGCAGCTGGCGGTTCAGCGGGCTCAGAGCGAGGAAAAAATCACCAATGCCCGGCAGCAGATTGCCGGTGCCAAAGAGGAGATTGCCACCCTGACGGCCAGACAGGAAGCCCTTCAACGGCAGCTGGCAGAGGATCAGGGAGATCAGACCGCTCTGTCCCGCCAGCGGGAAGCTCTCTCTGAGGCTATCTCTCAGGCAGCGCTCAAGATGGCACTGCTTCAGAAGGATTTGGAAGGCGCCAGACGGGATGCCGAGGATCTGCTCAAACAGCAGTCCGGTCAGAAGGACCGGACCGCCCAGCTGATGAAGCGGCAGGAGGAACTGAAGGTCACTGCCGAGGAGCTGCGGCTCTCAGGGGAGCGGCTTACTGCTGAGGAGCAGGATGCCTTGCGTCAGGTGGGAGAGTACGATGAACGTATCACCCAGGTGCTGGCCCGCCGTCAGGAGATTGAAGGGGAGACCACCCGGCTCCGGCAGGAGGCCAGAGAGGCCTCAGCCCGGAAAGAACAGGCTGCCGGACAGCTGGCAAGACTGGACGAACAGAAGCTGTCGGCCCAGAAGGATTACGACAGCATCATTCAGAAGCTGTGGGAGGAATATGAGCTGACCCGCAGTGAGGCTGTCGCCATTGCGCAGCCGTTGCCGGATCCGGCAGAAGCAGCCAAAGAATTGGCAGCGCTGAAAAACCGGATCCGCAGCCTGGGTACCGTGAATCTTTCGGCCATTGAGGAGTATCGGGAGGTTTCCGGCCGGTACGAATTCCTGAAAAAGCAGGTGGAGGATGCGGCCCATTCCCGGGATGAATTGCTGAACCTGATCCGGGATCTGACCCGGGAGATGGAGCGGATTTTCCGGGAGAGCTTTGACCGGATCAACCGCCATTTTGGAGAGATCTTCCGTTCTCTCTTTGGAGGGGGAAACGCCTCTCTCCAGCTGGAGGACGAGGAGGATGTACTGAACTGCGGCATTGAGATTCTGGTACAACCGCCGGGCAAGATCATCAAGAATCTGGCGGCCCTGTCTGGCGGCGAACAGTCCTTTGTGGCCATCGCCATCTATTTCGCCATTTTGCAGGTGCGGCCCTCGCCCTTCTGTGTGCTGGACGAGATTGAGGCGGCGCTGGACGATGTGAATGTGACCCGGTATGCTGCCTACCTGCGGGAGATCTGCGGCAACACCCAGTTTATTCTCATCACCCACCGTCGGGGCACCATGGAAGAGGCGGATGTCCTCTACGGCGTCACGATGCAGGAGCAGGGCGTTTCCAAGCTGTTGGAGCTGAAGGTCACAGAGCTGGCTGCCAGCTTTTCCGATACTGCGCAATCATAAGGGGGAATACCATGGGATTTTTTGACAAGATCAAGGAAGGACTCCGCAAAACCCGGGAATCCATGATTCAGAAGGTGGAGCGGGTCATCCATTCCTTTACCAAAATAGATGAGGACTTTCTTGAAGAGCTGGAAGAGACTCTCATCATCTCGGATGTGGGGGTACAGACCTCCGCTGAGATCATCGAGGCGCTCCGCCGGAAGATCAAGGAAACCGGCGCTACCGATACCGGTGTGGTCATGGGCCTGTTGCAGGAAATCATTTCGGATATGCTGCGGGAGGAGCGTCCCTTTACCATCAATACCAAGCCTTCCATCATCTTTGTAATCGGCGTCAATGGCGCCGGAAAGACCACCACCATCGGCAAAATGGCGGCCCG
>CALXFL010000174.1 GCA_944387515.1 uncultured Clostridia bacterium | reverse complement strand
CGCACCAGTCACTTTGCCAGATGTCTTGCCCAGGGAAATAATTCTTAAAGGCAATCACAATGCCCAGCATGGGTTTAATGGTTTCTGCTTCCCAAATATGAAAAGGGAATTCTTTCAGAAGCTGAATTATCCTGTAAAATGATTGGCAGCAATATGGAAAACAGCGTCATCCGCACCATCAGTCAGTTAGACTATAACCTGTACACCGAAACAGAAACATATGACGGCCTGTATGCAGACACTGCCGACCTGACGCTCCGGCAATCTCTGGATCTGATTCTATTCATGCGAAGCAAGCTCAAGGAATACCCGAGTCTCCATGCCATGGAGCTGTATTTTGAGAAAAGCGGGCAGACTGTCTCCACAGAATATGGCCTATACACAAAACAGCCTGCCAAAAAGTACGCACAAAAGCTGAGCCTTTCGCCGTACATTCCACCTGTACCTTCCTCTGAAAAGTATCCCACAGAGTTTCTTTCCTTTTCTCATTCCATTGTGCTCACCAACCAGGAAGGCCCTTTAAACTGCACAGTTTCCTATATCTACGCTAAAAATCAGCTGGCTGATCTGCTCCAGATTTCTCAGGAGCAGATGCCGGTCTTTCTCACCGACTTTACCCAAAGCTGGTTTGTCTTTTCCACTGATCCCCACCTGAATAACACTCCGGAAGACACCCGAATAGCAGAATTCCTGCAAAAACCGGAAATTCACCTGAAGGACCGGAGCTTTCTCAGCTGTTCCTATACAGGTGATTCCTCCATTCAGGTTATCCGCTGGGTATCTGTACAGGATATCGCCAAAGGTGTCTATGAAATGAACCGCATCTTCTGGCTATTCTTTCTGTTCATTCTGGGACTGGCTATTGTACTGGCCCTGATTGGCACCTATTTTCTCTATAATCCCTGGAAACAATTGATGTTACAGGTCTGTCACCAGAAATTGGGCCAGCAGAAATCCACTCGGAATGAATATTTTCAGATTATCCATGCCTTTCAATCCATGCAGACCAAATTGAGTCAGCTGGAAGATTCTGTTGCGGAAAGCCGGATGATCGCCACCAATAACTTCTTTTTGGAGCTGCTCAAGGGACACATTTCTGATCAGCAATACCTGACTCACCAGTTTGAAATATGCGGGCTCACCTTTCCCTATCAATATTATCAGGTCGTGGACATTCATTTTCTGCCAGAGCAACTCTCCTCTCTCAGTGCCATTGAATTCCAGTTTCTCAAGGCCAATCTGATCAATGAAATCAAGGCCGGATCTCACGAAACCTGCCGCTTCTACCCGGTGGAAACCGACGAATACACCATCACCCTGATCATTCACGCCAATGATCAGGAGATGAAAGAGGAACTGGGAAAAATGTTTGCCGCCATCCCCGATGCAGAATACCTGTTTCCCCAGATTGTGCGCTGTGCGATGGGAAGTGTACAGCAGGACATTCTGAAGGTATCTGCCTCCAAAGCAGAGGCCACAGAAGCCTTTGCATGGTACTACCTCTATCCGGAGCGGCCCTTCTATACCTTTTCAACAGACCAGATGGCCCCCCTTCCCTACCCCGTGGGACGGAGAGAGGAATGGGAAAGCCATCTGAAAAAGAACGATGTGGACCGGCTGTTGGCGTACCTCAAGGACACCGAAATCTTTCTAAAAGAAAATCGATATCCTCCTGCCGAATCCCAGGAAATCCTGGAAAAAATGGTGCGTGAACTGGTGCAGTGCCTGAAAAATCTGCATATCCAAAACCATCTTACCTTCGAGGAACCGGCAACTCCCCTGTACCACACCTCCTGCCAGCTGATTCTTCACGCTCAGGAACTGCTGGACCAATGGAAAAGCCGCTGTGAGGACACCCAAGGAAACCGGGTATCCTCCAGCATCGAAGCGGCCCTCCAATATATGGAAAGCCATCTCAACCAGCCCCTGACTCTATCAGAGGTGGCAGAACATGTATACATGAGCACTTCCTACCTCAGCAAACTGTTCAAGGAACAGCTTCATGAAAACTTCAACGACTATGTCTACCGCAGAAAAATGGAACATGCGGCAAAACTGTTGACTGAAACAGAAACCAGTGTCGAACATATCGCTGAAAATCTGGGCTTTTCCTCGGCAAACTATTTTATTCGTCGATTCAAAAAATACTATGGAACTACACCGTCTGTCTTCCAGAATAACCACCGGAAATCCTGAAAACCATCGCTTTCGTATTTTTGCATAATAAAGTGTGAACCTGTTGTCTCCAGTGCTTGTCTTCTCCATACCCAGACATATTCCCCCGCCTTCCTGCATACCATAAAGCAAACGTGAGTGGGGGGAGTTGGAGTGAAAGAAACCGTAGAGGAACGAGCCGTGGAGCTGGGGCTTTATATTCTGGAAAACCGGGCAACGGTGCGAAAAGCCGCAAAAAAATTCGGCATCAGCAAAAGCACGGTACATAAGGACATCGCCCAGCGGCTGGAAAAGATCAATCCTGCACTATTTCAGTCGGTGCGGCAGATTCTGGATATCAACAAGCAGGAGCGCCACATCCGGGGCGGCATGGCTACCCGCCGGAAATACCGGGGCCAGCAGGATCCAGATGACGGCAGTGTTTCTGAAACGGCGGCTGTATAATCTCCGAAATCCGGTTCATACTAAGGCTGCGGCGGTTGCCGACACCCTTTAAGAAAGGATTGGATCTTATGGAAAAACAGGCCAATCATGCTATTCACTGTAACGTGAGCCAGTGTGCCCATCATTGCACCGGCGAAAACTACTGCGCACTGGAATGCATCACCGTGGGTACCCACGAAATGAATCCGACCATGGATCAGTGCACCGACTGTCAGTCCTTCTGCAAGAAATAAGGAAACCTTTCTGCCAAAAAACGCCCGCTCTCCCTTTTGGAAGAACGGGCGTTTTTGCGCTATAAACATTATTTTACGGTGATCAGCTCATACTGATCGGTGCCCACACCCAGCTTGACGGCATGGTCGATGCAGCTCTTCCAGTTGGTCTCGGGATGGGTATCGGTGAAGTGGTCATGGTGGCAGTGGTGAGCCTCCTGCTCAGCCAGATAGCTGCCGGGAAGGGTGGGCTGAGCGTTGCAGAGATCCGCACAGGCCTGGTCCAGGGCAACAGCATCAAAGGAAGCCAGCATACCCACATCGGGAATGATGGGCATGTCATTCTCGCCGTGGCAGTCACAGAAAGGAGAAACGTCCATAATCAGGCTGATATGGAACTGGGGACGGTCCTTGACCACGGCCCAGGTGTACTCGGCCATCTTGCAGTTGAGGATGTCATTGGCCTCGTCGTTGGGAGAAACCACCGCATCCATCGGACATACGCCGATGCAGCGTCCGCAGCCTACGCACTTGCTGTGGTCAATGGAGGCCTTGCGATCGGCAATGGTGATAGCGCTATGGGCACAGTTTTTCTGACAGGCGCCACAGCCGACGCATCTATCCTGTGTCACGGAGGGCTTGCCGCTGGAGTGCATCTCCATCTTGCCGGCCCGGGAGCCGCAGCCCATACCCAGGTTTTTCAGCGCACCGCCGAAGCCGGTGAGCTCATGACCCTTGAAGTGGGTCAGGGAGATGATGATGTCGGCGTCCATAATGGCCCGGCCAATCTTGGCCTCCTTCACATACTCGCCGTCGATGGGCACCAGCGTCTCGTCGGTTCCCTTCAGGCCGTCGGCAATGAGGATCTGACAGCCGGTGGTGAAGGGATTGTAGCCGTTTTCATAGGCGGCGTCCAGGTGGTCCAGCGCATTCTTCCGGCGGCCCACATAGAGGGTGTTGCAGTCGGTGAGGAAGGGCTTGCCACCCAGCTCCTTGATCAGGTCGACGATCACCTTGGCGTAGTTGGCCCGCAGGTAGGCCAGGTTACCCGGCTCGCCGAAGTGGATCTTGATGGCGGCGTATTTATTCTGGAAGTCAATCTGGTCCATGCCGGCCTGCAGCACCAGCTTACGCAGTTTCTGAAGCAGATTCTGTCCGTTGCGGCAGCGAAGATCGGTAAAGTAGACTTTGGCTTTTTCCATGGTCAATTCCTCCTGAAGATGAAACTTCCGGCAGCCAGCCGGAGACCACCGGGGGCGGCAGTCTGTTTACTTTTATTATAAACCTTAAACCTAACTTCAAGTCAAGCCTTCCGGCGAAAATTTCTCTGAAAGACAAAAAATCTGCTGTAAAGCGATATGCTTTACAGCAGATTTTTCCTCTTTTCCGAAGGTCAGTCCTGCTTCTCTCCGGCAGCGGCAGCAAACGCCTCCTGCCGCTCATCCACATAAAGGATGGCAGCATCCCGCACAACGGGCATCGTCCGTCGGGCCTCCTTGAAAAAGGCCAGCGCCTGATGCACCAGGCGGAGGGTGGTCACCAGCGAGAGCAGCGCAATCACCAGCGCCGCAGCAGCCAGGCCCATCAGCGGCAAGTGCTTCTCCACACCGTGGGGAAGTCGGGGCATCTCTCGGGGCATTTTCATCCGGAACACCTCTTTTCCTGAAATTCAGACAGGGAAACCAGTGAGCCGGCAGGCTCCCGGTATCACAACCGCTATACGGTCATGATACCATATCCTGTCCCGAAGTGCAATCCTTTATCCCGGATTTTTCCGGAAAATTTCTCACTGGATGCCGGGAATGTGGGGCAGGCCGTTAAAGCCCCGCTGAAGATCCTCGTCGGTGGGGATGTAGTCCTGCATGGTTCCCTCCTGATAGGAGGTGTAGGCGGTCATGTCGAAGTAACCGGTGCCGGTAAGACCGAAGAGGATGGTCTTTTCCTCGCCGGTCTCCTTGCACGTGAGGGCCTCGTCAATGGCGGCCCGGATGGCGTGGGAGGACTCGGGAGCGGGCAGAATGGTCTCCACCCGGGCAAAAAGGGTGGCTGCCTCAAAGACCTTGGTCTGCTCCACCGACACGGCCTCCATATAGCCGTCGTGATAGAGCTTGGACAGGATGGGCGACATGCCGTGGTAGCGCAGGCCGCCCGCATGGTTAGCCGAAGGAATGAAGCCGCAGCCCAGGGTGTACATCTTGGCCATGGGGGTGATGCGGCCGGTGTCGCAGTAGTCATAAGCGTAGCGGCCCCGGGTCAGAGAGGGGCAGGATGCCGGCTCCACCGCCACGATGCGGGGATTGGCACGGCCCAGCAGCTTATCCTGCATGTAGGGCGCAATCAGACCGCCCAG
>CALXFL010000173.1 GCA_944387515.1 uncultured Clostridia bacterium | reverse complement strand
AGGGTACCGCCGGTGACATTGACGGTTGCAGTCCGCTCACTGCCCAACCGGATACCATAGCTGCCGTAGGCATATCCATCTTGGGCGCCCGCTTCTCCTTTGGGATACTCCGGCCAGGTATTGCAGACGCCTCCGGCCGCATCCAGTACGCCACCAGATACCTGTACTCTCAGATTCTGCCCTTCGATGCCGGCCGTGTAAAAACTGGAATCCCCGCCCCGAGCGGTAAGATTTCCGCCGGAAACTTCAATCGCACCATCGATCTTTATACCGCCCCAAGGCCCTTTTGCTGACAGGATACCGCCAGTTACGGAGATGGTCAGCGGATCAAAGGAGCCGAAATTGCTGATGCCATACATAGCCATGGGACCCTGGCTTTCCACTTTGAGGGTACCGCCAGTGACCTTGATACGTTCGCAGTCCCGCATATCAATGGCACCGTAATAGCCGCCTTCCAGATTGGTAGTAACCGACATAGTGCCACCCGTTACCGTAATGCCTTCGCCATAGCTACAGGAGATCACACTGGAAGCATTGGTTAGGATCAGGCTGCCTCTGTCTTCCACCAGAACAGAATTGGTATGGAACCCACTTTGCATCTCCAACCGGGCATCATCTGACACCGTCACCTGAGAAATATCGTTGTCCATATACTGGTCAATTTGCAAAACGGCCTTTCCACCCAGTTGGGCATCGTATGCATAAAAACCGCCCTGCTGATTCTTCTGATGCAGCGAAACAGTGCCGCCGGTCTGTTTGTAGTCATTGGTGCGGAAGTTGTAATTAGAGTGCTGGGCACCATAGCTCCAGATGGTCAACTGTCCGCCCGTCATGGTAAAGCTTTGGGTGGACAGACCGCAGGTACTCTTTGCCGCATAAGTTCCAGATGGGGTGTCACATCCTCCCCGGACTTCCAGCGTGCCGCCATTGATAGTAACACGGCCAGTATCTTCGTACCCTGTCCGAATGGCGGTGCTCTCCTGCTGGGCATAGCCGGTGTATACCTTCAGAGTACCGCTGTTTACGGTCAGAGTCTCACAGTTGATAGCAATGTTGGTTCCGGCTTGTCCGGCCTTCAGGCCATCGGTGCGGACGGTAAGGCTGCCGCTTCCAGAAAACACCAGATTCATCCCGTCTGCATCAATGCCCCGGGCATAGGTCATTTCCTCATCATACCAATCCGACATCTCACTGCCCAGAATTTCATCCACAGTGATGCTGTTCTCTCCCTGAAGCAGAATCTCCACAGTTGAACCCTTAGGCAGCTTTGTCAGGGAAAGTGGTTCTGTTCTCTTCATCCCCTCCATCGTCAGAAGGTACTGTCCGCTGCTCTTTTTCACCAGAGTATAGCCATCCTTTGCCAAGGTAGCAGAGGTGGAAGCTTCCGCCGATTGGCTGGCTGCCAGTACCGGCATAGCCGACCAGGCAGCAAACGTCATGGAGGATGCCAGCAGCAGGGTCAAAATTTTCAGGGTCATGCTCTTTTTACTGCTCATATGCTTCATCCTTTCTCACAACCAGGATCTATCAGAACTGCACCATAACGCCCCAACCCGCTGACACAGCTCATTCCAACCCTTCTATATATGTATAACACAATAATAAGGCAAAATGTTTCATCTTTTTGAAATTTTGCCGAAAATTATCTTCAGAATTTTCACGAGTTTTTTGCTGAAATTATTGCAAAACAATAATTCTTGTGGTATAGTGTAGTTGAAATTATCGTAAAACAATAATTTTGGAGGACTTGATATGAAAGGAAAAATCTTGCTCGGTACGGCAGGCGGCATTGTTGCTGGTGCAGGTGTGGCTCTCCTGCTCTCAGCCGGCTCTCCCTGGCAGCAGACAGCTGAAAAACTTACCCAAATCGGCGAGGCCCTGCGCCAGTTGTCCCTCTCCGGCTATGGCGGGAATCTGGCTGCCTGGGGATGCATGGTAGCAGTTGCTCTGCTGCCGCTGATCTGGCTCGCATTCTGGAAGTGGAAGGGCTGGGGAGATCTGCTGATGCCGCTGCTTTCGGTGCAGCTGGCCGGGATGCTCTTTCTGCTGGTAAATCCTACCCTGCTCCCCTCTCCGTCCAACGTCTGGGCACCGGGCCTGCTGGGCGCTGCTGCTGCAACACTGGTCAGCTGGCTGCTCCTGCGGCTGGTACTTCGGGTTGATGAACAGGAACAAAATTGGGAAGCACTCATTCCGCTCTTACTAGAAGCGGGAGCTGTGTTGCTGGTCTTTCTGGTCAGCCTGAGCCGGATTTCCAGCCTGTTGTCCCAAATTCAGCAGATGCAGGCAGGCAACAGTGTCACATCGGACACGGCCGGGTTTCTTGATCCGGCGTTTACCGGCATACCGGAAACCATCGGTTTCACGGGCCAGGTGCTGACCCTCTTGGTTCTGGTGCGGATGATTCCCGAGCTGTTGGGCGCAATCATCCTCATCTGGGGAGCTGAACTGACACGCCGGATTCAACAGATGCCCTATGCAGAAGAAACGGCTGGATTCTGCCGGCTTCTGGCGCGCCGCTGCCGGTGGATCGTGCAGCTTTCATTGGTGGTAGGTGTGGGGTGCAACGTCTTCCAGCTTCTGGTTATGGAGTGGCTGCACAGTATCCAGTTCCGGCTGGATCTTCCGCTGATTACCCTGCTGCTGGCAGGCGTGTTGCTGGTTCTTTGCCGGTATCTGGAGGCAGCCAGAGCACTCCATGACGACAACGCCAGTATCATATAGGAGAACGCCATGGCTATTCAGGTTTGTCTTGGGGAAATGCTGCGAAAGCGGGGCATGACAGCCAAGGAACTCTGTGCCAAGGTGGGCATCACCGAGGCCAATCTCTCGATTCTCCGCAGTGGCAAAGCCAGCGGTGTCCGTTTTCACACCATCAACCGTATCTGTTACTACCTGCAATGTGAGGTAGGAGATATTCTCCGTTTTGACGGAAGATTGGAGGACCAGGATGAAAATCATGATAAAAGTTAGTCTGCTGCTGGGTGCAGCGATAGCGGCGCTTTTGCTGCTGAGTCTGACGCCGCTGGCCCGGCCCCAGCAATCCCAAAGTGAAGACCAGTTTGTGGGATTCTATATTGTTACCGGTCCCCGTAGTTCCTTTCAGCGGGATGAACACTGGGTGGAAGATGGAGAAGAGCAGCTTTCCATTTCAGGAATGGGCAGTGTTCCTATCCCCCGGGAAGTGCTGTTCGGCGTGACGGATGACGAAGGAAACATCACCTTTCCCGGTACAGAAGGCGTTAACTGCTTTCTGATGGAGATCGAGAAGGACGGTGCCATCTCCAACTATGCCTGTATGGATCTGGCTGAGCCAGATATCAGGGTCGGAGACAAAAACAGCCTGGAAGGCACCCTGTATCTGACGCCTTCACAGCAACAGCAAATCACTACCTTTTATGAAGTTTACCAGAAAAAGGACGGCCGGGTATATCTGGACGGCAGCAGCAACAGCTATCAGGGAGAAGGATTCAGTAAAGTCCAAAAAGAAATCTCCTGGGAGGAACATCAGGATGGAGTCGCCACCGACGCCAGAAGCCTGACCATCTCGGTCAACATAGAACCATTGGAACAGCTGGAAAAAATAGTCGTCCATCAGTTTGACAATGAGAGCAGGCTGCTCCATAGCTGGTCGCCGGAGATTCAGGAAGACATACTCCCCTGTCCGCTATTGGCGGAAACTGCCTGGGCCGTCGTAGAAGAGTATCGGGTGGATGGAACCATCCAGCGTACCCTCCTTACACCAGAGGAAGAGCACCACAGTATCTGGTTTTATCGTGATGAAAAAAGCGTCAGCATGACGCTGGAACTGGAATGGGAGGAAGAAACAGAGCTTCAGTCTTAAAAAATCCTGACTATAAGAAAAAACACGCTGTTTCCCGGCAATTTTTCGGAAAACAGCGTGTTTTTTAGCATAGAGAAATATTTCTTATTTTTTGACATAAAAATCCGCTATAAGAAAAATAGAAGAGGAAAATTACCTGACAAGTAACTAACTTTACAGACAATTTTCCTCTTTTTTCACGCCCAAGGATGGTCATAATCCTCCAGATACTGGGCAGGCAGCTGGAAGGAGAAAAGCTCTTCCTCATACCGCCGGAAAAGTTGGCTGCCACCCCGATCTCCTCGGAGGGAAAGCAACTCTTCCCGCAAGGCAGGCCGGAAAGCGGCGGGATTTCCCCGCCGGTCGCCCGAAGAAACTGTTCCCAGCAGGCGGCCACTTTCCAGAAAAGCAGCGACAAAGTCGTGAAGGGCCGTGGCGGGAAAATGAGGTTGGTCGCAGACCAGAAAACAGAGCACAGCCTCTAGCCTGGCGGCCATCACACCTGCCCGCATGGAGGCAGCGATTCCCTCGTCTGGCGGAGGAGCCTCTACCAGCTCATAGCCCCGGGACGCTGCCTCCTCTCTCAGCGGAGGCAAATTGGTGACCACCAGCACCCGGCAGTCTTCCAGACCGCAATCGGCAGCATCCAGTGCATAGCGGTACAAAGGTTTTCCCTCAAAGGAAGCCAACAGCTTCTGGCTCCCGAACCGGCGGGAGGCTCCTCCCGCCAGCAGGATCAGATCCACCGGGGTGCTCATTTGTCCTCTGTCAATGCCATGGCGATGTCCTCAGGCAGGACGGGCAGCGAGTAGAACCAGTGACCGGTGGCGTTATAAATGGCGTCCAGAATGGCAGGGGCCGGGGTGTTGATAACCAGCTCACCAATGGACTTGGCGCCGAAGGGGCCAGTGGGCTCGTAACTGCTTTCAAACTCCACCCGGATCTTGCCCAGGTCGAGACGGGTGGGAATCCGGTACTGAAGGAAGGAGTCGTTCTGCATCCGGCCATCGCTGGTATACCGAATATCCTCCAGCAGCGTCATGCCGATGCCCTGAACGATGCCGCCCTCGGTCTGTACCCGGGCGAGATTCCGGTTGATGACGGTACCGCAGTCCACCACAGCCACATAATCCTCTACATAGACGCGGCCGGTCTCGGGATCCAGGTCAATCTCGGCCATGCCCACCATGAAGGGAGGCGGGGAGACAGGAGAGGAATGAGATTCACTGGCGCTGAGGCAATCCCGGCTGCCAGCACGGCTCGCATATCCAATCTGGGACAGGGTGACCCCTTCCCCACCGGGAACAAAGACCTGCTTACCGTCGAATTCCACCTGTTCCAGTGTTACACCTAACAGGGATGCG
>CALXFL010000172.1 GCA_944387515.1 uncultured Clostridia bacterium | reverse complement strand
CGCTTTGGAAATATCAGTTTTTCAGGCTCTGGAGCGGGGCCGGGATGCGGCCGCCCCGGTGGATGAATACCTGGGGGCTGGTGGTGTTGAGCTTCATGACCGGACCACTGCCCAGCAGGCCGCCGAACTCCAGCTCATCACCCACCTGACGTCCAATGGCGGGAATGACCCGGACGGCGGTGGTCTTGCTGTTGACCATGCCGATGGCGGCCTCGTCGGCGATGATGGCGGAGATCACCTCAGCGGTGGTGTCGCCGGGAATGACGATCATGTCCAGACCCACCGAGCAGACAGCCGTCATGGCTTCCAGCTTCTCAATGGTCAGGTTGCCGCAGCGGGCGGCATCGATCATGCCGGCATCCTCCGATACCGGGATAAAGGCACCGGACAGGCCGCCCACATGGGAGGAGGCCATGACGCCGCCCTTTTTGACAGCGTCGTTGAGCAGCGCCAGCGCTGCAGTGGTGCCATGAGCGCCGCAGAGATCCAGGCCCATCTCCTCCAGAATGTGAGCCACCGAGTCGCCCACAGCCGGGGTAGGAGCCAGGGAGAGATCCACAATGCCAAAGGGCACATCCAGCATCTGGGAGGCTTCTGCGCCTACCAGCTGACCCATCCGGGTGATCTTAAAGGCAGTGCGCTTGATGAGATCGGCCACCTGGGTCAGGTTGGCCTCCTTGGGCAGCTTCTGAAGGGCAGCCCGGACAACACCAGGACCGGAAACACCCACATTGATGACGCAGTCCGGCTCTCCGGGGCCATGGAAGGCGCCCGCCATGAAGGGATTGTCCTCCACGGCGTTGCAGAATACCACCAGCTTGGCTGCGCCGATGCAGCTGCGGTCGGCGGTGAGTTCGGCAGTGCGGCGGACGATCTGGCCCATGAGCTTCACGGCATCCATATTGATGCCGGAGCGGGTAGAGCCAATGTTTACCGAAGAGCAGAGGTGATCGGTGACGGTGAGCGCCTCGGGAATCGAGCGAATCAGCGCTTCATCCCCGGCTGCGAAGCCCTTCTGCACCAATGCAGAATAGCCGCCGATGAAGTTGACGCCGCAGGTACGGGCGGCCTTTTCCAGCGTAAGGGCATATTCCACCGGATTGCCGCCGCTGGCTGCCAGCACCATGGCAATGGGCGTCACCGAAATGCGCTTGTTGATGATGGGAATGCCGTATTTCTTTTCAATGGCCTCGCCGGTGGAGACCAGCTTTTCTGCCCGGCGGCAGATCTTGTCGTAAATCTTTTCGCAGCTGCGGTGAATGTCGCTGTCGCAGCAGTCCAGCAGAGAGATGCCCATGGTGATGGTGCGGATGTCCAGATTCTCCTCCTGGATCATCTGGATGGTTTCCATGATGTCATTTAGATTCAGCAAAATCAAAAACCAGCCTTTCTTGCAGATTTGGATGCGGTCAGATCCGGTGCATGGAATTGAAGATATCCTCGTGCATCACCCGGACATCCAATCCCAGTTCCTGACCCAATCCGGTCAGTTCATCCGAAAGGGTGGCAAAGGGACAGGTGAGCTTGCTGATCTCCACAATCATCACCATGACAAACATATCCTGTAAAATGGTCTGGGTAACATCCACCACATTGGCGTTGGCATCCGCACAATAGGCAGTAATTTTTGCAAGAATACCCACCATATCCTTACCAATGACAGAAATGACAGCGCGCATAAGCTTCCTCCATCTCCCGGTTCTTTCCGGGACTCATTTTTTCCGCTGTGAGGTTTCACAGGGGTTCTCTCCAGTATAGCGAATTTTTCTTAAAAAAGCAACCGCCCCGGCCATTCTCATACCAGCCGGAGCGGATTTTGCATCTTTTTTACAAAAATGCTGCTTCAAAGCGCCACCCTTTTTATCTGCTAAAACAGAAAAGTTACGGCAGCATATTGCCAGCCGCCTGGTACATCTCGTACCACTCCTGCCGGGTGAGCCGAAGCTCGGAACCAGCGCAGCCATCCTTCAGACGGGTGGTCTTGGTGGTGCCCAGAATCACCTGAATGCTGGCGGGAATCCGGGTGAGCCATGCCACAGCGATGGCGGTATTGGTAACGCCGTACTTCTCTGCCAGCCGGTTGGTAACCTCGTTGAGCTTGGGGAAACGCTCGGTATCGCCCAGATAGGGGCCGCCGAAGAAGCCCTGCTGGAAGGGAGACCAGGCCTGAATGGTCATATCCCGCAGGCGGCTGTATTCCAGCACGCTGCCGGTGCGGTCAACACTCTGGTCAATGGCCATGTTGGCGGCGATGCCGCTGTCCACCATAGGGGTATGAACAACGCTGAACTGAAGCTGATTGGCCACCAGCTTATGGCCCACAAACTTCTGAAGCAGCTCGATCTGCATGGGGTTCTGGTTGGAGACGCCGAAGTACCGCACCTTACCGCTGGCATGGAGGGTCTCAAAGGCCTCGGCGACCTCTTCCGGCTCCATCAGTACGTCGGGACGGTGGAGCAGCAGCAGGTCCAGATAATCCGTATTCAGTCGGGAGAGGATTCCATCCACCGACTCGAGAATGTACTCCTTGGAGAAATCGTACCAACCCTTACGGATGCAGCATTTGCTCTGAAGCACCATCTTTTCCCGGATGGCGGGATTCATCCCGATTGCCCGGGAAAACAGCCGCTCACACTCTCCGCCGCCGTAGATGTCCGCATGGTCGAAGAAGTTGATGCCCTCCTCCATGGCAGTGCGGATCAACTTTTCGGCTCCGGCTTCATCCAGACTGGTCAGCCGCATACAACCCATGACGATGTTGGACACCTGAAGATCGGTGCCCGGCATGGTAAACATTTTCATTTTCATACCTCCCTGGGGATGCCCCCTGTTTTCTTCAGCATACCAGATTCCGTCCCATCTGGCAAGAGAGCCTGGGCTCCGGATTGCATTCCAGCAAGATTTATGGTAGGATATAGTAAAAGCACCAGCCTTTTCAGACATTGAAACAGAAAAGTGTTTACCATGACCATAACAGAAGAAAATTTGACCCAAATCTGCCCGAAAGCAGCAGAAATCCTCAGAAGCCAGCTGAAAAAGGATCACTGCTCAGCTCCTCGCCTGGCTTCACCAAAAGGCCACAGACCCAGACTGAAAGGAGAACGCCCATGAAACTGGAATATGCCCAGCTGCGCCCCGGTTGTGCCGACGGCGCCTGCCGGATCACGGCAAAGGGGGGAATTCTGGCCTCCCTCCACTGGGCAGACCAGAACGGACCGCTGGAAAACTGGACACAGTTGGCCCTGCTTCCTCTCCTGCCCACCGGTACCGGCTCCTATACCCTTGCCGGAAATCGGGCTGTACCGCCCCAGGCCACCCACCTGCTGGCCCAGGTAATCGCAGCGGACTTCTCCCTTTTGGATCAGCTTTCTATTCCTATTCCTCTTGCCACGCCGCCCCAGGAACCGCCTCTCTACCGGTTGCTGGTCATGACCGACCTGCATTTGAGCCGCAAACCCTGGCAGGTGCGGCAAGCGTTGACCATAGCCCGAGGGTACGATGCATTGCTCATTACCGGCGATCTGACCAACGATGGCCTGCCTTATCAGATGGAAGCAGTCTTTGACGCCATCACCGAACTGCTGCCTGATATAGCAGTTTTTGCCGTCGCAGGCAACCATGACTATCCGCTGCTTCCCAGCCCCCGGGTAATACAGGGAGCCTCTGACTATCCGGCCCTTCAGCAGTCGCTCCTGAAACGGGCCCAGAAGCTGGGCTGGCATTGCATCCAGCATCCCAGCGGAGCCTATCTGGCAGCCCGAAACCAGTTGCGGATCATTGGACTCAATGCCACTGGCCATTTCCGCCGGTTCCGGTTTCCAGAAGACGGCCAACTGGAATGGCTTTCTGCCCTGCTGTCCCGGCAGCAACCGAAAACCCTCCGGCCGCTGCTGCTCTGTCATGCCCCGCTGGCAGCCCATCAGCCCTATCCCGGAAGCCAGCCCTACCTCCACCGAAACCGAATCCTTCAGCAGATTGTGAATGATTCCGCTGGTGTGATCTTTCTCTCGGGGCACACCCATATCTCCTTTAACTGCCGTCCCGGCTGTGCTGAACAGGATGGACAGAATCTCTACCTCAACGCTGGCTCCATCCGGCCCGGTTCCCTTCCCGCCGATGAACTGCTTCAGCCTGAAGAATGGACCCACGGCAACGTGGTAGAACTGCTCCTTGGGAGGGAAAGCATCACCGTTTCTGGTATCACGGTAGGCAACGGCCGCCGAATTGCCAGAGGATTCTACCGGTTCTGAATCCCGAAACGTCAAAGGGACCAGCAGCCTACATCAGGCTGCCGGTCCCTTTTTCTGTCGAAATTCTCAACTGTTACAGCTGTTCCAGCATCACAGTCACAATGTTGGCGGCATCGTCAGCAGCCAGCTGCTCAAACTGGTCGTAGCTCATGCCTGCATCGTCGTCGGCATTGTCCGAAATGCTGCGGATGATGACAAAGGGCAGGCCGTTGGCAGCGGCCACATGGGCAATGGCGCCCCCCTCCATCTCAATGGCGAAGGGAGAGAGCCGCTCCACAATGTCCGCCTTAACAGCAGCATTGTCGATGAACTGGTCACCGGTGGCAATCAGGCCCCGGTGCCAGCGAACCCGTCCCTCACAGGCCCGCTCTGCTGCCTTACAGAGTGTCTCGTCCGCCGTAAAGCTGCGAAGATGAGGGTAACCCAACGCCAGAATATGGGGATCCATGTCGTGATAGGCCACTTCGGTGGAGATCACCACGTCCCGCACCCGGGCAGGGCCGGCGCCGCCGGCGATGCCGGTGTTGAGGATGGCATCCACTCCAAAGTGGTCCACCAGCATCTGGGCAGTCATGGCAGCGTTGACCTTGCCGATGCCGGAGCAGACCAGCACCACCCGGCGTCCGGCCAGCACGCCATCGTAAAACTGCCGGCCGGCGATGGTCTTCTCCTCACAGCTGGTCATCCGGCTGCGCAGCAGCGTAACCTCACAGCCCATGGCGCCAATAATTCCAATATGTTCCATAAACGTCCTTCTCCTTTTTCAGGTCAGCTCAGTTTTCGGGCTGCCGTTCCTTCTTGATGCCAAAAATCAGCCGCAGCAGACCAGCCAACGGTCCGGGACTGCGAATGACGACAACTTTCATATAAAAGCACCCCTTTCAATGGTTTATCCCATGATACGCCGGCAAAAGCCGAAGGGTGCATAAAATCAGATGGGGCCGATCA
>CALXFL010000171.1 GCA_944387515.1 uncultured Clostridia bacterium | reverse complement strand
AATTTTCTCTATTTCTTCCGCAGCCTTGAGGTACTTCTTTCATAACTGTCATATTCCTGAAAGTACCCGGACAGATTTATGTGGTAAAGTCTGTATTGTCGGAAGACAGTACAGACTTTATTATTGAAGGAGAATATTATGGTGATTCTGGAAACCAAAGATCTAAAAAAATATTACGGCTCCGGGGATACGCAGGTAAAAGCACTGGATGGTGTGGACCTTGCGGTGGAGCAGGGGGAGTTCGTCGCGATTGTGGGCACGTCGGGTTCGGGTAAGTCCACGCTGCTCCATATGCTGGGGGGATTGGACCGGCCGACTTCGGGGTCTGTCACGGTGGATGGCAGGGATATCTTTTCCCTGAAGGATGAAGCGCTTACCATTTTCCGGCGCAGAAAGATCGGCTTTGTCTTTCAGGCGTATAATCTTGTCCCGGTCCTCAGTGTGTGGGAGAATATTGTTCTGCCCATTCAACTGGATGGAAACAAGGTGGACACGGCGTATGTAAACAAGGTCATTGAGGCCCTGGGGTTGGAGAAGAAACTGAAGAACCTTCCGAATCAGCTTTCCGGCGGTCAGCAGCAGCGGGTAGCCATTGCCCGTGCCCTGGTCACAAAGCCTGCGATTCTTCTGGCGGATGAGCCTACCGGCAATCTGGACAGCAGAACCAGTCAGGATGTACTCAGCCTGATGAAGGTTACCGGACAGAAGTTCGCTCAGACCATGGTAATGATTACCCACAATGAAGAGATCGCCCAGATGGCCGATCGAATTATCCGGATTGAAGACGGGCTTATTGTGAAGCGGTAAGGGGGAAGCTGTATGAAAGTCTCGAATCGTGGCTGCATCTGCCGCCTGAGCTTACGGGCCCTGCTAGCCAATCGTACCCGGAATATCGTGGCCGTTCTGGCCATCGCCCTGACAGCGATGCTGTTTACCTCTCTGTTTACCATTGCTCTGTCCATCAATGAGGGGATTCAGCAGAGCACCTTTAGGCAGGTGGGTGGATTTTCCCATGGCGGGTTCAAATATCTGACAGAAGCGCAGTTTGAAGAACTGAGGGAGGATCCTCTGATTTCGGAATGGGGATTGCGCCGCTTTGTGGGGATGCCCACAGAAGTCCCCTTCAACAAGTCTCATGTAGAGGTAGGTTACTCCGATGCCAACGAGGCACACTGGATGTACTGTGACCCGGTGGAGGGACGCCTGCCCGAGGAAGGCACCAACGAGGCTGCAACAGACACACATGTTCTGGAATTGCTGGGAATCGAGCCGGAGCTGGGGGCAGAATTTACGGTATCCTTTTATGTGGATGGCCACCAGACAACTCAGACCTTCACCCTCTGTGGTTGGTGGGAGTACGATGAGGCAACCATAGCCAACCATATTCTGATTCCTGAAAGCCGGGTGGATTCGATTTTGCAGGAGATGGGCGTAACGCCCCCTGGCAGTGATGGCATGACCGGTACCTGGAACTTGGATGTAATGCTCAAAAATGGTGCCCGCAGCATTGGCCGGGATCTGGATCAGATACTGGCAAACCACGGTTACCAGAGTGAAAGCCGGGGAGACAATTACATCGATATCGGTGTCAACTGGGGTTATACCGGGGCACAGCTGTCAGATAAGCTGGACCTTCCTGTTGTAGTCATCATCGTGGGCGTGTTGTCCCTTATTTTGCTTACAGGGTATCTTATTATCTACAATGTGTTTCAAATTTCTGTGGCAGGGGATATTCACTTTTACGGTTTGCTGAAGACCATCGGCACGACGCCGCGGCAGATCCGGCGGATGATCCGGATTCAGGCACTGCTGCTTTCACTGGCAGGAATTCCCGTGGGATTGTTGGTTGGTTGGCTATTGGGCGGTGTGCTTACACCTGTTATTACAGCCAGGTTGTCCGCCGTAACATCGGTCGTTTCGGCAGATCCCATTCTTTTTGCAGGTGCAGCCGCTTTTGCACTGATGACAGTCCTGATTTCTTGCCGTCGCCCGGGCCGTATGGCCGGAAAAGTCTCCCCGGTGGAGGCTGTGCGCTATACTGAGGGCGGAAAGCTGAGCCGCAAGACAATGCGGAATGGCAGGGGCGTGTCGCTGCTGTCCATGGCCTGGGCAAACCTGGGACGAAGCCGGGGAAAGACGGTTATTACGGTTCTGTCCCTGACCTTGGCGGTGGTACTGCTCAATCTCACAGTCACCTTTACCAATGGCTTTGATATGGACAAATATGTGTCCAATTTCACCGCCAGTGACTTTATCGTTGCGGATGCAGGCCAGTTTCAGACTGGCGGAGAGCTTTACCATGAGGGTATGGCCATTCCTGAAGACGTGATTCAGGATATTGACGCTCAGAGTGGCATTACTGGCAGCGGCCGGATATATGGAAGAACCTCCCAGGTGCAGGAGTTTGTTTCCGAGGAGTATTACCGTTCGGCAAAGGAACGCTGGAATACAGAAGAGCAGCTGGACAGCCTTGTTTCCTATACAGAGCGAAATGAGGATGGACTGCTGGCGGATACCGCTCAGCTTTATGGAATGGATCCCTTTGCCCTGGATTATCTGACCGTGCTGGAAGGGGATCTCAGCAAGCTGTATGAGCCCGGCGGAAATTATGTGGCGGCTGTGTATAGTGACGATGACTACGGTCAGGCAAGGCTGGACAGTCATTGGGCCAGATTGGGGGATACGGTAACACTGCGGTATGTGGAGGAGTATGAATACTACAACTTCCGCACAGGAGAGATTTATGGCCCCTGGGAGAATGTACCGGAAGGAGCACCTTTTGCCGGCCGGGCGGTAAAATATCGGGATGTGGAGTATACCGTGGCTGCTCTGGTAGTGGTACCTTCCGCTTTGAGTTACCGCTATTATGGCAGCGATGAGTTTGTCATGGGTGCCGAGACGTTTGTCCGGGATACGGGTACAGACTGTGTCATGTACTATGCCTTCGACACCACCCCGGAAGCAAATGCAGCCATGGAAGCCTTTCTTCGGGACTATACAGAAAATCAGAATCCGCAGTTTGATTATGAGAGTAAGGCTCTTTATGCCGCAGAATTTGAAAATCTACGGAATATGTTCCTGCTGCTGGGCGGAGCGCTGAGCTTTATTGTAGGATTGGTCGGCGTGCTGAACTTTTTTAACGCCATTCTCACAGGGATTACTGCCCGCCGGCGGGAATTGGCTGTGCTTCAATCCATTGGCATGACTGCCCGGCAGCTTCGCACCATGCTGGCCTTGGAGGGTTTGCTTTACACCCTGGGAGCAGCTGTTCTGGCGCTGATCGTGGTTCTGTTGACTACACCGTTTACAGGGCCAGTCCTGGACCAGATGATCTGGTTCTTCACCTATCGGTTCACTCTCTGGCCAATTCTGGTTATCCTTCCGCTGTTTGCGGCTTTGGGAATCGCCATTCCGGTCTGGAGTTCTCGCGCTGCCCAGAAATATTCTGTGGTGGAGCGGCTGCGGCAGGAATAAATTGCTGTAACAAAGGGACCATGGTCTGCTGTTTGCAGGCAGTGGTCCCTTTTGTATATGACAGTATAGTCTGGCTTACCGGCTCAGCATCCAGGCAATGCCAGCAGCGGTGCGCTGTGCTGGCTGCCTGTTGTGGTTGCCCGGATTCAGTTGAAAGATGGTGTCAACTTGCCTGCTCTGGTAGAAGGCGTGAATTTCCTCTGTTTGCTTCTGAACGGTGCTTAAAATGGGGTTTCGGGTTTTGCTTTCCTTGTCCCCCAGGGACAGATAGACGCAATCCGGCGTATGTGCCTCCTGATGGGAAAAAATATACTCCTTTGCTCCCGGGAACCAAAGAGAGCCCGATATGCTGCCAGCTCGGGAAAACGCTTCTGTCTGGCAGATTGCATACAGGGCAAATAGTCCGGCCAGTGAGTAACCGGCGATTCCCCGCCACTGAGGTTTTGCGCTGATTTGCTGTTCAACTTCGGGGATGATGGTTTCTGTCAGAAGTCGCAGATAAGCGTCAGCCCCTCCTGTAAAGGGCTCAGCATTCCGGAATACCGGCGGACTGTCCCATGGCACCATGTCCCGGTTCCAGTCCAGATTGCTGATGGCAACCAGGGTAAACGGTGGACAGTTGGCCTTTCGGAGGGCTTCAAAAATCTGTTTTCCTTCATTTAAATAGGTGTTGAGATAGATCATTGGCGCTTCAGGTCCTCCGTTTGAAAAAACGGAGATGGTTTTGCCGTTTATGGAAAAGGTGTGCATCTGATCACCTGCTTTCAAAGCGGTTGTCCCTGCTTTTTCCATTGCAGGGGAGAGCAGCCGCGTTCCTGCCGGAAGGCCTCCCGAAAGGATTTTACATCTTCATATCCGCACTGCTCTGCAATCTGGGGAATGGAGTTCTGGGTGGTTTGCAGCAGGCCACAGGCCAACTGCATCCGCACCTGTCTCAGATATTGCTGGAAGCCCATGCCCACCTCCTTCTGAAACAGCCGGCAAAGCATTTCTGGCCGGGTTTGAAGCTGTTTGGCATATTGACTGAGCTGATGGGGATTACCCGGGTTGCGGCGGATCTCTTCCAGCATCCATTGAATGGAATGTTGGGTGACAGATTGATGCCGTTCTCCCAGCAGACGGGCCATTTCCACCAGGATCTCGGTGAGCAACGCCCGAACCATGGGGGCATATCCCAATTTTCGGTATTGGAATTCGGTCAACAGTCGCGTAAGCAGCTGCTGAACCTGTCCGGTTTCATCCCGGAACACCTTTTCCTGTCCGGGTATTCCGCCCATGATGTACCCCATGCCCAGCAGCCAGCTGTCCAGCAATTCCCGGAAGCTCCGGCAGTTTCGCAATCCGCTGTCGACGCTCACCGGACGGAACATACAGTTGATAGCCTCGAGGTTCTGCCCGACTACATCATAGCTGTGGACCTCCCCATAATCCACCAGAATAAAATCACCGGCTGTCAGGGTACGGGTTTCTCCTTCGAGGGTGTGTTGGGTCCATCCCCGGCGGATATATGCCAATTCCAGGTAATCGTGCTGATGCATGGCACAGGGACTGGTCATGAAAGCAATGTGGATGGAAAAGTCTTCTGGGATTTGCAAACAATCTGACACAATTTCACCCCCGAAAATACACAAAATCACCGGTTTTCTTGCCTTTCTTTTTATTGTATACTAAAGGCAAATAATCCGCAAGGGGAAATTTTTGTGACCAACAGAGAGCGGGTGGCAGCTGTGCTCAGCCGAAAGCCGGTGGACCGCCTGCCGATGGTGGAATGGGC
>CALXFL010000170.1 GCA_944387515.1 uncultured Clostridia bacterium | reverse complement strand
AAGAAGTGGCAATCCCGTCCCTCCCTCATTGACATTTTTTGTCGGAAGTGTGTATAATTGAAAAAGAAAAAATGTCAGGACGGGATTGTCCGGGGAGAGAATGTCCGGAACAGGGTGTCCGGGACAACAGGAGGAAGTTATGCATCATTCGGCAAAATATTCCCTGAAGGGCGCGCAGGTCTATCTGGTCACACTGATGAAATGGCTCTGCGCCGCATTGATTGTGGGCAGTGTCTGCGGAGTGGTGGGCGTTGCCTTCTACCATCTGGTGGAGGAGGCTACCCATCTGCGGCAGCAGCACGGATGGCTGCTCTGGCTGCTGCCCCTGGGCGGCGTGACCATCGTGTTCCTGTACCACCGGTGCGGTGTGCTCCGGGACCGGGGCACCAATCTGGTCATCGAGTCGGTGCGGTCGGGAGAGAAGCTGCCGCTGGTCATGGCGCCGCTGATCTTTGTCAGCTCGGTCATCACCCATCTGCTGGGCGGCTCTGCCGGACGGGAGGGCGCTGCCCTTCAGATCGGCGGCAGCATCGGCGCCTGGATGGGACGGCGGGTCAAGCTCAGCCCGCCTGACCTGCGGGTCATGACCATGTGCGGCATGAGCGCCGTCTTTTCAGCCGTCTTCGGCACCCCCATCACAGCGGCGGTCTTCGCCCTGGAGGTGGTGAATGTGGGCCTGTTCCACTATGCGGCCATGGTGCCCTGTCTGATGGCGGCTGCGGTGAGCTTTGGGGTGGCACTGGCATTGGGCGTCAGCCCGGTGGGCTTTGTAGTGCCGGGACTTCCGGCTCTGTCCCCCATGGCGGTGGCACAGGTGGTGGTGCTGGGCGCACTGTCGGCCCTGGTGAGCATCCTGTTCTGTCAGGGCATGCACCTGGCCAGCTCTCTTTACCAGAAGTTTTTCCAGAATCCCTACCTGCGGGCTGCCGTGGGCGGCTGTCTGGTGGTGGCGGTTTCGCTGGCGCTGGGCACCCGGGACTACAACGGCGCCGGTATGGACGTCATCACCCGCGCCATCAACGGTGAAGCCTTTCCCGTTGCCTTTCTGTTGAAATTGCTGCTGACCGCCCTGACGCTGGGCGCCGGCTTCAAAGGCGGCGAGATCGTGCCCAGCTTTTTTGTGGGCGCCACCTTTGGCTGTGTGGTGGGGCCGCTGTTGGGATTGGATCCCGGTTTTGCCGCCTCCATTGGATTGGCCGCCGTCTTCTGCGGTGTGGTCAACTGTCCGCTGGCTTCCCTGCTGCTCTGCGTTGAGCTGTTCGGCAGTGGTTCCGGTGTTCATCAGCTGCTGCTCTACGCCATCGCCTGTGCAGTCAGCTATATGCTGTCGGGCTACCACAGCCTGTACAGCGGCCAGAAGTTTGTTTCCTCCAAGCTGCGTGCCAGATCCCTGCGCCATGCCAGCAAGGAATAAGGTACGAGAGGAGTATGGTCCATGCCGCAGTTTTTAAAACCCAGTACAGTCTTTGAATTTTCCGACCGTCCGGTTTCCCGGGAGGTCATGCTGGAGGTGCTGGGAGAGGCTTTTGTCGCTTCTTCGGCGGGCCATGACCAGCCCTGGAAGTTTGTGGTGGTGACCGACCAGGGCCGGGATGAGATGCTCGCTGCCATGCGCAGCGGCTTCCGGCGGGAGCTGCAATCCCCGATGCTGCCTCACCTGGGCGACCATCTGAGCGCTGCCCGGCGCTCGCTGGAAATCGCCATGCAGGCGCCGGTGACGGTATTCCTGCTGGCTTCCGAGGAGGTGCCGCTGAACCTTCCGCTGACGCCGGAACAGCAGGCCGGAGAGCGGGGAGACCAGCAGTCAGCGGAGCTGGCCATGGAACAGATGGAGATTCGGGCCACCCAGCTGGGGCTGGGAAGTCTCTGGCTGGAGGAGCTGGACTTTGCCCGCACTGAGCTCCGGCAGTGGCTGGATTGCCCGGGGGAGCTGGTGGCTGGCATTGCCTTTGGCTATCCGGCTGAGCGGCCCTCCACTTCCAAAAAGCAGCGGCTGGAACAGTATGTCCAGTGGCGGTAAATAAAAAAGAGACGCCGGCTGGCGTCTCTTTTTTTGCTCAGTTTTCCCGGAACTGATACTGGTAAAGGCCGGCGTAGATGCCACCCTGGTCCAGCAGCTGCTGGTGGGTGCCCCGCTCCTTGATGCCCTCGTCGGTGAGGACGATGATTTCATCGGCGTTCTTGATGGTGGACAGCCGGTGTGCCACGATGATGGAGGTGCGGCCCCGGGCCAGCTGCTCCAGCGCCTGCTGAATCAGCATTTCGGTGGCGTTGTCCAACGCCGAGGTGGCCTCGTCCAGAATCAGGATGGAGGGATTTTTTAAGAAGACACGGGCGATGGAGATCCGCTGCTTCTGGCCGCCCGACAGCTTGACGCCCCGTTCGCCGATGTAGGTATCATAGCCCTCCGGCAGGGAGACGATGTAGTCGTGGATGTTGGCCTTTTTGGCCGCTTCGATGATCTCCTCCTCGCTGGCGTCCAGGTTGCCGTAGGCGATGTTTTCCCGGATGGTGCCGGTAAAGAGGAAGACGTCCTGGGCCACCATGCCGATGTTTTTCCGCAGGCTCTCCCGGGTCAGGGTAGTGATGTCCTGGCCGTCAATCCGCACCTGGCCTTCGGTGACCTCATAGAACCGGGGAATCAGGTGGCAGAGGGTGGTTTTGCCGCCGCCGGAGGGGCCCACCAGCGCCACGGTCTTGCCGGGGTCAATGTGGAGGGACAGGTCCCGGATGATCATATCGGTGGGGTGGTCGCCCTTGGTCTCGTAGGAGAAGCTCACATGGTCGAAATCAATGCTGCCCTTGACCTGGGACAGGGTGACAGCGTGGGGATCCTCCGGTTCCTCCTTCTCCGCCATGATCTGCTGGAACCGGACAAAGCCGGTCATGCCGTTTTGCAGCTGTTCATAGAAGGAGATCAGCTTGTTGATGGGCTTTAAGAACATATTGATGTAGAGCAGGTAGGCGGCGAACTGGCCCACGTCGATCCGGCCGTAGAAGAAAAACAGGCCGCCGGCCACCAGCACCACCAGGTACATCAGGTCGGTGAACAGGCCCATGCCGGAGAAGAAGATGCCCATGACCTTGTAGGCCTCTCCCCGGGCCCTCTGGAACCGGGCGTTGTATTCGTCGAATTTCTCCGCCTCATGCTGGCCGCTGGTGTAGGAGCGGGAGACCCGGATGCCAGCGATGGCATTTTCCAGGTTGGCGTTGACCTCGGCGATTTCCTCCCGGGTTTTGGTGAAGGCGCTGCTCATCCGCCGCCGCAGCTTGACCGCAAAGAAGACAATGAAGGGGATGATGGCAAAGATAATCAGGGTCAGGGCCACGTCAATGCGGGCCAGCATGATAAAGGAGCCAACCAGCATTACCACCGACAGGAACAGATCCTCGGGGCCGTGGTGGGCAAGCTCCGAAATGTCCATCAGGTCGTTGATGATCCGGGACATGATGACGCCGGTCTTGTGCTCGTCAAAGTAGGAGAAGGGCAGCTTCTGGAGCCGCCGGAAGATATCCCGGCGCATATCGGCCTGCATCCGGACGCCGACCACATGGCCGTAGTACTGAATGAAGTAGTTGAGCCCCGCCTTGAGCAGGTAGATGCCCAGCAGCACACCAGCCCAGACCAGCAGCAGCCGGAGGTTCTGGTTGGGCACATAGTCGTTGATGATGTTTTCGGTGATGGTGGGGTAAAACAGATCGCAGACCGCCACAATGAAGGCGCAGAACATATCGGCCAGGAACAGGGCCCGGTGGGGTTTGTAATACTGAATGAATTTTCGCAGCATGGGGATTTCCTCTCTCGGCAGCCGGGAATCGGGAGCAAAAGCAGGCTGCCGGTCCGCTCTTTGCTCTCTTCATGGGATGGAAACAGATTTACTATCCATTATAGCATATTAAAAAGGGAAAGACTTAAAAAAATTCATATTTCGGCAAAAAATCGTCAAAATGACAAGAAAAGCCGTTTTTTTCTGGAATTTTGACCAGCTTTCTCCTCAGAATCTGAGAAATCTCCTGCCATTTCGGGTAAAACATCCCTGTTTTCAAAAAAATACCGCCAGTTCGACAGGTTTCCCATTTGTTTGCAGTGGGGGACAGGTATAATCAAGTTGAGCGGAAGGAAAGTGCTGTTTCGGGCGTTTGAATAGACAGACTTTCGGAAACCGCATCCCATGACCGGCTGCGGCCGGAGAGAAAGGCAGGAAGATCATGACACAGAGAAAAAACAACTGGATTCGGATGTTGTTGGTAGAGTACCACTGGCGGCAAATTCGAAGGCTGCGGCGGGAGATTACCAGAGCCGTATCCGCAGGAGAGCCTCTTACCTCTCCCCGGCTGCATCAGCTGGATGACCGGCTGACAGCTCTGGGCCAACGTGCCTTCCGTCTGGAGCGGGTCAAAGCATGACAAAAGCGGCGTCAGCCTTCGGGGCAGATGCCGCTTTTCAGTTTTTTCAGAATTTGAAAAAGAACGGTCCGGCCTTGATTTTGCTGCTGGCAGCTTATACAATAAAAATAACAGCAGCTGCCAAATTTTATGAGAAAAGGTGTGGTATACGGTGAAAAAGCAGCATAAACCCTTCCCAAAAGACTTCCTCTGGGGGGCTTCCACCTCCGCCTATCAGTGTGAGGGCGTCGCCAACATCCAGAAGGAGCTCTACCAGCAGAATCACCACATGATGCTGGCTCAGGCCCGGGCCATGGCCTTCTGTCATGAGATGGTGCCCGGCGCCAAGATCGGCCCGGCCCCCAACATTTCGGCAGTCTATCCCGCCAGCTGCAAGCCGGAGGACATCACCGCCGCCATGGACGACTCTACCGAGGAGGCGGACCCTGCGGTCTTTGACCAGCAGCGGGCGGCCAGCTAGCCATTGACGACGGCGTGGAGATGCTGGGGTACTGCCCCTGGTCGACCATCGACCTGATTTCCACCCACGAGGGCTTTGAGAAGCGGTACGGCTTCATCTACATCAACCGGGACAACTTCGATCTGAAGGACATGGCCCGGATCCGGAAGAAATCCTTCTTCTGGTACAAGAAGGTCATTGCTGCCAACGGCGCAGATCTCTCCAACTGACACCCAGACGGGAACCGGAAAGCCGGTTCCCGTTTGCACATTTCTGACCATTTGCCAATTTGTTGTGCAGGGTCAAAAAGCCCTTGCCGGTCGGGGGAGAGGGGATTATAATGAAGAAAAAGCCCGAAAGGAAGGATGACGATGCTGCTGACCAACCTGAAAACCAACCACC
>CALXFL010000169.1 GCA_944387515.1 uncultured Clostridia bacterium | reverse complement strand
GCGTAAAGCGGGCACCACCCACAAATGGATGCAGACCGCCAAGGGCGGCGAAGCCAGAAGCACCCTGATGGAGAAGCTGATTCTGCTCTGCACCATCAAGGCTGCCACACTGGACGCAGCCGGTATGGGCGTCGAGATGGAAGGTGGTAAACCCGGCTGGTATGACGCTTTGAACGGCCTGCCCGGCCTGTTCGGCTCCTCCATGCCGGAGAGCTGCGAGCTGGCCCGGATCCTCCGCTTCACCATTGAAGCCCTGGAGGAGCAGCAGGGTGACATCACCATGTATACCGAGATGGCTGAGCTGCTGAAGGAGGTTTCCGGTATCTTTGCTGCCGAGAAAGACCTCTTTGCCCGTTGGGACAAGGCCAGCCTCTGCCGGGAGGATTACCGCAGCCGTACGGCTGACGGCATCAGCGGCGAGCAGACCCAGCTGAAGGCTGCTGACGTGGCCGGTATGCTTCGGGTGCTGGAGGAGGCCGTGCTGGACGGCATCTCCCGTGCCGTTTCCCTTTGCGGCGGCATCTGCCCCACCTATTTCTCCTTCCGTGCTGAGGATGTCACTGAGACCGCAGAAGGCCCCATGCCTGGCCGGCTGGTGCCTGAAGCACTGCCCCTCTTCCTGGAGGGTCCGGTACGCTGGCTCAAGCTCTCCCTGCCGGTAGAAACCAAGGCCGCCATGGCCGCAGCTGTCCGGGAAAGTGGACTGTACGACCAGAAGCTTCACATGTACAAGGTCAATGAAAACCTGGACGATGTGAGCTTTGAGGTTGGCCGTACCCGTGCCTTCACCCGGGGCTGGCTGGAAAATGAGTCTATCTGGCTCCACATGGAGTACAAGTACCTGCTGGAGCTGCTGAAGTCCGGCCTCTGGCAGCAGTTTGCCGACGCCTTCCATGATGCGGCCGTGCCCTTCCTGGATCCTGCTGTCTATGGACGCAGCCCGCTGGAGAATGTCTCCTTTATCGCTTCTTCCGCCAATCCGGATCCTGCCATTCACGGACGCGGCTTTGTGGCCCGGCTGTCCGGTTCTACCGCAGAGTTTTTGCAGATCCGTCAGCTGATGTTCTTCGGCGCCCATCCCTTCCAGATGGACGGAGAGGATCTGTGCCTGACCTTTGCGCCCTGTGTACCGGCCTATCTGATGCCGGAGGATGGTGTTGTCAGCGCTTCCTTCCTGGATGGCGTGCTGGTGCATTACCATGCAGCTGGCAAGCAGAGCCTGGTTCCCGGTCAGTACCAGATCACTGATTGGACCCTGACCCATCGGGACGGCGCCGTCTCTAAAGCAGAGGGCTGCAAGCTGAATGCTGCCCTTGCCCGTGCTGTTCGTGACGGACAGGTGACCGCCATTGACGTAACGATTCAGTAAAAATTCAGACGCAACTTTTCAGCACCCTGTATTTCCCATCATACAGGGTGCGCTGTTTTTTTGACAAACTGATAAAAAAAACACACCCTCATAAAAATCACACCATTTTTTTGTCATAAAGGATGCGATACAATAGAATCATCGAGGGTGACCCCTCAAAAAATGTTATATAGGATTACAGGAGGTCTTTTCTATGAAACGGATTCTTGCAGCACTTCTGGCAGCAGCAATTTGCGTTCCCGTCGCAGGATGCGGCAACACCAACACTGGTGACAACACCGGTTCCACCGGCGGCGAGGGCGGAAGCGCCGATAAGCTGGTTGTTTGGACCCTGGCTGAGGACCTGAAGGACTTTGCCGCCTACTACACCGAGAAGACCGGCGTACAGGTAGATGTAAACGTCATCGCTCCCGCTGACTACCCCACTAAGCTGACCACCGCTCTGGGTTCCAGAAGCAGCGAGGCTGACATCATCGTAGGCGAGCCCCAGATGCTGCCCGATTTCTTCGACGCAGGCTTCTTTGCTGATCTGAGCGAGTTTGACGCTGCTGCTCAGGAAAAGCTGGTCAGCTATATCTATGATGCTGGTCTGGACAGCAACGGTGTGCTTCGTGCACTGAGCTATCAGGTTACCCCCGGCAGCGTTATCTACCGTCGTGACCTGGCTACCGAAGTGTTCGGTACTGACGATCCCGATGCCATCGGCGAGATGTTCTCCAGCTATGACGCAATTCTCGACACCGCTGAGAAGCTGGACGCTGCTGGATACAGCATCTTCGGCGATACCGGTGCTCTCCGTTGGTTTGCCAATGCAGACTCTCCCTGGGTGAAGGATGGCGTTCTGCAGATGACCGATTCCCGTCTGGGCTATCTGGATACCGCTGTGGCGCTGTACCAGAATGAGTATGTTGCTTTTGCTCCCGAATGGTCTGCTGCCTGGTATGCTTCCATGGCTGGTGAGCTGCCTGTAAACGCCGGCTGGAGCGAGCTGGACGATGTTGCAGAAGGCACTCCCACCACTCAGGTATTTGCTTATGTGATGCCCAGCTGGGGTGCGCTGACCATCCGTGATAACGCACAGGACAACAAGGGCAAGTTTGGCGTAGCCAAGGGCATCAGCAGCTTCTTCGGCGGCGGTACCTTCATCGGTGTCAATGAGTTCAGCGAAAGAAAAGAAGCTGCCATGGACTTTGTAGAGTTCTGCACCCTCAACGAGGAAACTGCTCAGTGGTGGATCGAGCAGTCCGACGGCGACATCGTTTCCATGAAGAGCGTACTGGAAGCCAACAAGGACTACGAGAACCCCTCCTTCGGCAACCAGAAGACCTATGAGTTCTTCACCAAAGAGGCTGAGGCTGTGGATTACAGCCTGATTACCCGGTATGACACCGCCATCGGCGATGCTTTCGGTCAGGCTATCGAAGCTGTCCAGAAGCAGGAGAAGACCAAGGAGCAGGCTCTGAGCGATTTCTACATGGAGATCAACGCCATCTATCCTGAGATCACCACACCCGAGCAGTAATGAAAATAACGGGAAAGGTTTGGTGACAGTATGGCAAAAACGACTCGCAAAAGCCATGGCCCCAATCACGTCGACCATTATGGCTTTATCTTCTGCATTCCTTTTATCGTAACCTTCTTGATTTTCAGCGTTTATCCGGTCGTCCGGACCTTCACCATGAGCTTTACAGATTATAAGGGTTATGGTGTTGCCAATTTCGTAGGCGTTGCAAACTATTCTCGTGCCATTCAGGATCCGCTGTTCTGGGATGCTTTCCTCAACACCCTCAAGATGTGGGGCCTGAACATTGTACTTCAGTTGGGCCTGGCACTGCTGCTGACCATCGTCTTCAACGATATCAAGTATAAGATGAGAGGTCTCAGCATCTTCCGTGCGCTGTTCTACCTGCCCAATCTGATTGCCGCTACTTCGGTGGCTTTCCTGTTCAAGACGCTGTTGGACTGGAAATTCGGCAGTGTCAACCAGGTACTGCTGAGCATCGGTCTCATCAAGGAGCCGGTCAACTGGCTGGGCGGCTCCGCCATGACCGCGCAGGCTGTGGTTGGCGTTGTCGGTGCCTGGATGTGGTTTGGCAACAGCTTCATCATGCTGATGGCCGGTGTACAGGGTATCAGCCACGATTATTATGAGGCTGCTACCATCGACGGTGCTGGTCGTTGGACCATCTTTGCCAAGATTACGATGCCGCTGCTTCGTCCCATCATGATGTATGTGGCCATCACCAGCCTGATCGGCGGCCTGCAGCTCTTCGATATTCCTTACCTGATTTCCGGCACCAAGGGCCTGCCTGGACGTTCTCTTTATACTGCCGTATTCTATCTCTTCAATATGGCATTCACCAACCACCAGATGGGCTATGCCGCAGCCATTGCCTTCGTGCTCTTTGCCATCATCGCACTGTGCAGCATGGTAGCCTACAAACTCATGAACCGGAAGGAGGAAATCTGAGATGTCTGCTGAAAAAACAAAAAGCGGGATCATTAAGGGTATCCTGTATCTGGCTCTGATTTTCCTGGCTGTCCTCTGCGTCGTGCCCTTCTGGATGATGCTCATCAACTCTACCCGTTCCGGCAACGAAATCATGACCGGTTTCTCGATGCTACCTGGTTCCAGCCTTATTGACAACTGGAACGCGGTACTGGACAACCTGGATATTTTCCGGGGTATGTTCAACAGCTTGATCATTGCAGTGAGCTGCACCGTCCTGGTGTCTTATTTCTCCGCCATGACCGCCTATGGTCTGGCCTGCTACAAGTTCAAGGGTTCCAACGTGATCTTCATCATCATGCTGGTATTCATGATGGTTCCTGCACAGCTGGGCCTGCTGGGCTTCTATGATCTCTGCAACAAGATGGGTCTGGTCAACTCCTATATTCCTCTGATCATTCCCTGCATTGCCAGCCCCGGTACCGTCTTCTTCCTGCGGCAGTATATCCTTTCGGTTCTGCCCAAGGCCATTCTGGAAGCTCCCCGTATCGACGGCGCCAGCGAGCTGACTATCTTCCACCGGATTGTACTGCCCATCATGTCGCCCGGTATTGCCACCATGGCAATCGGTGCCTTCATCGGAAGCTGGAACAACTACCTGCTCCCCTTGGTCTTGATCAACCAGCAGGATAAGTTCACCCTGCCCATGATGATCGCCAGCCTCAGCTCGGTCAAGGATATCGCCACCAACATCGGTGCCACCTATCTGGCCGTTGCCATCTCGGTTGTTCCCATTATCATTGTCTTCTGCTTCTGCTCCAAGTATATCATCAGCAGTATTTCTGCTGGCAGTGTCAAGGGCTGATTGAAATTTTTCAGACGGCATGATATAATACAATTGAACAGTTGAATGGATGAACGGCAGGTTCCCGCAAGGGAATCTGCCTGTTCGCCGTTTCAAGGGAGGTTTCGGGGTGAAGAAGCGATGGTTGGCCGCGTTGGCTGCGGCGCTGATTTGTACCAGTTGTGCTCCTGTGTCGGAGGAACCCGATGTGACCAATCTCAGCTGGTATCTGAACTTTTCCTGGTATACAGCCTCGTGGGGGCAAAGCGCTGTCAGTCAGGCCATTACAGAAAAAATGGGGATCAATGTGTCTTTTCAGGTTCCGGCTGGCACGGAGAATGAGACGCTGGATGCACTGATTTCCCGGAACCAGCTGACCGACCTGGTCACTTTGGGCTGGTGGGAACCGCAGACGGAGCTGCTGGTCCGCAGCGGGTCGGTGTATGCCTACGATGAACTGGCAGAGCAATATTGCCCTGAATTTTTTGAGCATGCCGGACAGGCTCAGCTGGACTGGTATACCCAGCCCGATGGCCATGTTTATGCCTACCCCTCCTCGTCCACTACACCCAAAGATTGTATCAATGGGGTAGGGGATGTGTCCAATCAGTGTTTTCTGGTGCGAAAGGATATTTATGAGGC
>CALXFL010000168.1 GCA_944387515.1 uncultured Clostridia bacterium | reverse complement strand
AACTTAACTATAACCGATGAGACCGTATTCTTCTTTCTTTTTTTGTTAATTGTCCAATATGTATTGTACTCCTACAGGAAAAGCCGCCAACTTTCCCGGCAAACCTTGACTTTTGCCGGGTCTTCCTCTATAATTGTACTACTAGTGTCCGTTTTACTGAGTATTTGCCCCATGACATCCTGCCGCGCTTTCAGCAGCCAATTTCGGCGCAGGATCTGGATACAGTGGTCAGCAATCCGGCATAATCCATCAGCAATTGGAGGAATTGTTCCATGAAACGAGTTGCAAAACCCGTCTTTTTTGTAGTGTCAATTCTGATTGTTGCGCTGATGGTGGTTTCCCTGACGGGAATCAGTACCACCTACGGCGACAAGACGACGGTCTACATCAAGGGCGGCAACGACATTCGTTGGGGCATCGACATCCGCGGCGGCGTGGATGTGACCTTTACCCCCCCGGAAGGGGTGGATGCCACCGACGATCAGATGAGTGCAGCAGAGTCGGTTATCACGACCCGTCTGGTGACGCTGCATATCACCGACTATGAGGTGTACACCGATTACAGCAAGGACCGGATTATCGTTCGTTTCCCCTGGAAGGAAGGCGAGTCCAACTTCAATCCTGAAGAAGCCATTCAGGAACTGGGCGAAACCGCTATGCTCACCTTCCGGGAAGGCAATGAGGTAGATGAGACTGGAAAGCCCACCGGCGTCACTGCGGAAAACATCATTCTGGAAGGTAAGGACATTAAGTCTGCCTCGGCCTATTACAACTCCCAGGCCCAGAGTGCCAATGACCGTTACGGTGTCTCCCTGGAGCTGGAGGAATCCGGCAAACAGGCCTTTGCAGAAGCTACCACCCGGTTGGCAGGTAAGGGCTGCATTTCCATCTGGATGGATGACACGCTGATTTCTGCACCCAATGTCAATGAGCCGCTGACCAATGGACAGGCCTCCATCACGGGTAATTTTACCGCCGAGGAAGCGCAGGATCTGGCCAACAAAATCAATTCCGGCGCCCTGCCCTTTAAGCTGGAAACCGAAAACTACAGCACCATCAATCCCACCATGGGTCTTGGCGCCCGTGACGTGATGGTGGAAGCCGGTGTTATCGCCTATATCATCATCGCCATCTATATGATTTTCTTCTTCAGGGTGCCCGGTATCGTGGCTGCCATCGCCCTGATGGGTCAGATTGCCGGTTCCATTGCCGCCGTTTCCGGCTTCTTTGGATTTGTTCCCAGCTTTACCCTGACGCTGCCCGGTATTGCCGGTATCATCCTCTCCATTGGTATGGGTGTTGACGCCAACGTCATTACCAGCGCCCGCATCAAGGAGGAAATTCTGGCCGGTAAGTCCATTGACGGCGCCATTACCCTGGGCTATGACCGCGCATTCTCGGCCATTCTGGACGGCAACCTGACCCTGATGCTCACAGCCATTGTGCTGATGGGCGCCTTTGGTCCGGCAGATTCTCTCTTTGCCAAGCTGCTGTCGCCGCTCTTCTTCCTCTTTGGCTCTACCACAGCCGGTGCTGTCTACTCCTTCGGTTATACCCTGCTGGTGGGTGCCATCATGAACTTTATCTGCGGTGTAACCGCTTCCCGGCTGATGCTCAAGTCCCTGTCCCGGTACAAGGTCTTCCGCAAGCCCTATCTGTATGGAGGTAAGAGAGCATGAAGCTGAAATACTTCGATTTTGTAGGCAGCCGGAAAATCTACTATATGATTTCCGCCGGGCTGTTTGCCATTGCCCTGATCTTCTCCTTTGTCTTTGGTGTGGAGATCGATATTCAGTTCCGGGGCGGCACCATGGCTTCTTATTCCTATGTAGGCGATGTATCGGAAGCTGACTTCCAGAAAGCCATTGAAAGCCAGACCGGCCAGCAGGTTTCGGTCAATACCTCCGAAAACATCCAGACCAAGCAGTCCAACTTCAATGTGGAGTTTGCTTCTTCTGAAGGCTTTCTCGTAGAGGAACAGAACGCTCTGCTGGAATCCCTTCAGCAGACCTTCCCGGATAACGACATTCAGACCGTATTGGTCAACAGTGTATCCCCTACTCTGGGTAAGGCCTTCCTGCTGAAATCTCTGGTTGCTGTGTTCTTTACCTCCCTGTTCATGACTGTTTATATTGCCTTCCGGTTCAAGCGGATTGGCGGCTGGTCGGCTGGCTTCTTTGCTGTGCTGGCTCTCCTCCATGACGTGGCTATGGTTTTTGCCACCTTCATCATCTTCCGGATGCCGCTGGACGACAACTTCATGGCCGTCGTACTGGTTATCCTGGGCTACTCGGTCAACGACACCATCGTTATTTATGACCGGATCCGTGAGAATGAAAAGCTCTACGGAAGCAGCAAGTCGCTGACTCAGCTGGTCAACGACAGCATCAACCAGACTCTGGACCGTACCATCCACACCTCTGTCAACACCCTGTTGTCCATGGTGGTGGTTTGTGTGCTGGCTTTGGTGAATCAGGTGGATTCCATCATCACCTTTGCACTGCCTATGATCATTGGTCTGATCTCGGGCTCCTACTCTTCCATCTGCCTCTGTGCACCCAGCTGGGTAGTCTGGAAGGAACGCCATCAGAAGAAGCAGAAGAAAGCTGCTGCAACTCTGTAAAAACAGCCGGACATCTGAGCCCGCCCTGGGCAAGGGTGTCCGGCTTTGGTATTTTGTCATCTGCCGGAGGAGGGATTTTATGAAAGCCGGTATTTCTACTTCCTGTTTTTATCCTACCCATACTGAAGACGCAGTCCGCTGGCTGACAGAGCGGCAGGTTCCTCAGATTGAGATTTTTTTCAATTCCATGGCGGAAACGGAGCCCGCTTTTCTCCGTTCTTTGCGGCAGCAGCTCTGGCTTGCTGGTTGTCGGGTGGTGTCGGTGCATCCCTTTCTGTCGGGGCTGGAACCGATGCTGTTTTTTTCAGGTTATGACCGCCGTCAAGCAGAGGGAATGGAGATCTACCGGCACTTTTTTGAAGCCGCTGCCTTTCTGGGGGCCAAGATTCTGGTTTTCCATGGGGAGCGGGCAGGCAGCGCCAGACCCGATGAGCAGGTATTTGACGCCTTTGGCCAGCTGGCCCTGCTGGGCCGCAGCTTTGGTATTACCGTAACCCAGGAAAATGTGGTACGCTGTAAAAGCGGCAGTGCCGCCTATCTGAAGCAGATGAAGGACTGGCTGGGGCCGCTGGCGGCTTTTACGCTGGACGTTAAACAGGCCCGCCGCCGGGGCGAACGGCCAGAGGACTTTGTCATCCTGTTGAGAGACTCGATCCGCCATGTTCACATCAGCGACGGCGGCCCGGCAGGAGACTGTTTGCCGGTGGGCAGGGGAGAGGAGGATCTGTTGGGACTGCTTCACCTGCTCAGACAGCAGGGCTTTGACGGCGGTGTGATGATGGAGCTGTACCGGGACAATTACCGGGATGGGGAAGAGCTTCTGGACAGCTTCCGGATTTTGGAAGGTCTGGTGGAAAAAGCGAAAAATCCATCTGACACATCGGATAAAACTTGAATTTTTGTCCGTTTTGTGGTATGCTGTTGTCAATTAAAAGTCCCTGTTCATGGACATTCACCCTACGAAAGGAAAGGCGGAGAGCCCAGTGAAATGCCCCTACTGTGCCCACGATGAAAGCAAGGTCGTGGATTCCCGTCCCACCGAGGACAACGAAAAGATTCGCCGGCGCCGGGAATGCCTCCGGTGCGGCAAGCGGTTCACCACCTATGAGGTAGTGGAAACCACCCCGCTGGTGGTGGTAAAAAAAGACAAGTCCCGTCAGATGTTTGACCGCAATAAGCTGTTGGCTGGTTTGCTGCGTGCCTGCGAAAAGCGGCCTGTTTCAGTGGATACGCTGGATCAGCTGGTGGACACCATCGAGCAGAGCTATGCCAATAACCTGGTCAAGGAGGTCAGCTCCCGGGAGCTGGGAGAGTATGTACTCAAAAAGCTCAAGGAGCTGGATAAGGTGGCCTATATCCGCTTTGCATCGGTATACCGGGATTTTTCTGATGTGGCTACCTTTATGGAGGAGCTGCGGAAATTACAGGAGGAGGAATAATCCTTTTCCCGTCAAGAAACACCTTTCCAGTCTGCTGTGGCAGATTGGAAAGGTGTTTTTTACTTAGAAAATATTGTCCAGGGTGGGGATCTCCCGCCGCCAGAGATCTTTTGCCACACGGATTGCCTCATACAGCATGGGGGCAGGGGATTCTTCCATGGCCATGGCATCCATGGCAGCGTAGAGATTTTCCTCCACCAGATCCAGCGGTGCCTCATGGAGATAGAGACCCAGAATCTGCCGCTCCTTTTCCCAGCTACGGGTCAGTTCCTCCAATTGGGGCAGAGAGGCGTTTGTGGCAATGCTCTGAAGCTCACCGGACAGCTGTTCTGCATATTGATGCAGATGCCAGAGGCCCCATCCCTGGAGCAGCAGAATGAGAATCAGAATAGCAGTGATCAGTTTTACTCGTTTCATGTTTCCTCCCCCGGGCCGGTGCGGCGGATAATGGTACAGCGTCCACCGGATGCGACAGTCATCAGAAAGACCTGGGACAGATTCAGGTGGTGCTGCCGCAGGGTATTGTCCACCCATTCGTCGGTGACACCGCAGGCGGTCATCTCGTCCGGTATCAGTTCCCCATCTGCCGCAATGACCCGGGGCGGTGCTTCGTCCTTCCCCTTGAGAGAGAGCATTTCTGCGGTGACAGTCTGGGCGGAAAATCGCTGCTGAACGCTGATCTTGCCGGTGGTTTCTACTACTGCATACCACACATCCTCCAGATTAAAGACACCGCAGCCTCGCAGGGATTCCATCAGGTCATCGATGGAGAAGCGCAGCTTCCGCATGGCTTGCTGGTTGAGCTTTCCGTTTTCAATCACCGCAATGGGGGTGCCGGAGAGGAGCATTCGGAATTTCCGGCTTTTCAGGGAGATGCCTGACAGGATGAGTTCAAAGCCGGCAATGACGATGATGGGAACAGCACCCGCTGCCATGGGAATGGCCGTATCCTCAATGGGGAGGGAGGCGATGTTGGAGATCAGGATGGTGGTCACCAGTTCAGCTGGCTGAAGCTCTCCCAGCTGGCGCTTGCCCATGAGCCGCATGGTGCAGATGATGAGCAGATAGAGCAGAATAGCCCGGATAAAGACAATCATGGCAAACTTCCTTCGCATAAATTTCCCCGGCAGGTTCATACTTGCTGTATCAGCCGCCGTTACCCCTAGAGTATCGCTGACTCTCGGGACATTTATACCGGGGCGGCTTGCTGGGAGGGGATATTTTGGAAAAACAGAAACTCACCGGTCACCTGGACCGGGATCTGGCTG
>CALXFL010000167.1 GCA_944387515.1 uncultured Clostridia bacterium | reverse complement strand
GCCTGAACACCAGTCTCCTCGGCAAAGTCGTCATAGGAATAAAGGGAGAGGATGCTGCGGCCGATCTTGTTCATGATATCCCGGGAGGGGGATTTGAGGATCATGTCCTGGACAAAATCCATGGGCAGCGCCCGGGCCTGAGAAAGCACCGTCTTGTAAAATTCCAGCTGCTTTTCATTGGGCAGATGACCAAACAGCAGCAGGTAGGAAACCTCCTCATAGCCGTACCGGTTTTCATCGATGCAGCTCTGAACCATCTCCCGTACATCAATGCCCCGGTAGGTGAGTTCACCTTCCTCAGGGTACTTTTCTCCCTCGTTGATAACGTAGCCATGTACGTTACAGATCTGGGTCAGGCCGGCCAGTACACCAGTGCCATCGCTGTTTCGCAGGCCTCTCTTTACATTATACTTTTCATTGAGCGCCGCGTCAATGTAGTTATACTTTTTAAACTCCTCGAATAAAGTATCAAGAGACTCTCTCTTCATCGGTCCGGCCATTCCGTTCCACCCTTTCTTCTCGCTGCGGCCCTGAAAGGTCGCCCATGGTATCTGGCTGGTTTTGCAATGAATTCTCTCTGGTCATGCAGAAACCCGGGAAGAAGACTCCCGAACAGTCCGGTGTTTACCGGGCCGTCCGCCGCTATTGTTTTCTATATTACATGACAATGAGAACAAAGTCAAGAGATATCTTGTCAAATTCTCAGCATAAATGAAATAAAGATCATTTGTTCCTGCATTTTGCGTCTAAATTCTCTCAGAGTGAGATGCATGTAAGCACAAATGATCCCGGTCAGAAAGGATGTTACCATGAAAAAACTGCTGCTTTATCTGCTGATTGCCGCCATGCTCATGCTGGCACTGCCTGCCCTGAGCACACTGTCCCCCAAAAATGAGGCCGTGTCTTCTTCCCCAGTGGAAAGCAGTGCTCCGCCCGCTTCTGAACCGGCAGCAGAAGAAACAACCCCTGAGACAACACAGCCTGAGGCATTGCTGCCTGCCAACTATACCATCCTGAATGAAGAGGGGCAGGAAGTCCAGGTAACACCGGTGGAATACCTTAAAGGCGTGGCAGCTGCTGAATTGCCCGGCTCCTGGGACCAGCAGACCCGCATTGCCCAGATGGTGGCAGCCCACAGCTATGCTCTGGCGGTCATGGGTGCTTCTCCTGAAGAGGTTACCCTCACCGCCGATCCAGGCCGGCACCAAGGATACTACAATCTGGAACAGCGGCAGGAACTCTATGGGGATCAATTTGCCCAGATGGAAGCCCAGCTGGAGGAAGCAGCAACCGAAGCGGTGGGATGGCTGCTGACCATTGACGGAAACCAGATCCTTCCGGCAGCCTACCACAGCTGTTCTGCCGGTTACACTGAAGACGCAGAGACTGTCTGGGGACGGGCCGTACCCTGTCTGTCCGGGGTCGACAGTGAGGTGGATCGGGAAAATCCCGATTTTTTTCAGGAGCATACCTTTTCTGCGGATGAGCTGTCCTCCCTGCTTGAATCTCATCTTCCGGATGGAGATTTTTCCGGCCCCTCTTCCCAGTGGCTTCAGATTCTGGAAACCTCTCCCGCTGGCACCATTACCCAAATGACAGCCGGGGGCGCAACCTGCACCGGCCTGGAGCTGAGAAGCTGGCTGGGCCTTTCTTCCGCCGTATTTTCCATCCAGTGCGGGGACAATGGCGATATCACCTTTACCACCAGCGGCAGCGGCCACGGCGTAGGCATGAGCCAATACGGCGCCAGGCAGATGGCGCTGGATGGCAGCAGCTGGCAGGAGATTCTCGCCCACTACTACCCTGGCAGCCTCCTCATCCAGGCAAAGCTCTCCTGAGAGACTTGCATCCCGGCTGAAAATACGATATAATCAAGAAAAAACGCCGGAGGGCAATGGAGGAATCGGTTTGCAGAAAATACTGGGATATATGAGAAAGGCGATACAGGAGTTTGACCTGATCCAGGATGGGGACAAAATCGCCGTGGGCGTTTCGGGAGGAAAGGACTCGGTGGTACTGCTCACCGGTCTGGCCCGGCTCCGCCGGTTCATCGGCATCGACTACCAGCTGGTGGCGGTAACACTGGATCCCCGTTTCGGTGGACAGGACACCGACTACTCCCCTGTCACCCGGCTCTGTGAATCCCTGGAAGTGCCGCACATCATCAAGCCCACCGACATCGGCCAGATTGTCTTTGATGTCCGCAAGGAACCCAATCCCTGCAGTCTCTGTGCCAGAATGCGTAGAGGTGCCCTTCACGACGTCGCCAAGGCGGAAGGCTGCAACAAGCTGGCGCTGGGACACCACTATGACGATGTGGTGGAAACCTTTGTCATGAATCTGTTCCAGGAAGGGAGGCTGGGCTGCTTTGCCCCCAAGACCTACCTGTCCCGTAAGGATCTGTGGATGATCCGGCCGCTGGTGTTTGCACCGGAAAAGGAGGTTCGCCGGGCGGCAGAACGGACAGAACTGCCCATTGTCAAAAGCAAATGCCCGGCTGACGGCTATACCAGCCGTCAGAAAACCAAGGAGTTCCTGGCCCAGATGGAAAGAGAAAGCGATGGATTCAAATTCCGCCTGTTCGGCGCACTCCGCCGCAGCGGACTGGACGGATGGGGATTTCCCGAAGATCGAAAATAAAGGGTAAACTTTTTGCGAAAACTTTTTGGGATGACCGTTATCTGATTGACAAACAACTGTTTTTTGTTTATCATAAAAACAGGACAGTTTATCCGACAAAATATGGAAAAGAAGAACAAAATCTTCTGATGCAGAAGCTTTACAGGCTCAAAAATAACGCCCATGGTTGGGAACAGAGGAAGGATGAATGTTATGAAACGCTGTTCTGCCAAAGACCAGACCTCTCTGGAACTCATGTCTGCTGTCTCGCTGGTGCTGGGTATTCTGACGCTGGTAAGCGGCATGGTTTATCTGGTATACCGGTTTCTCAATGACAAGGCCTACCGGGACAAATGGAAAGACTATGATGACTGCGGTATGATGTAAGGAGCAGGCTGCCGTTTCCCTCAGGGAAACGGCAGTATTTTTATCTGTCCGTCTGGACATTTTATCCCGACCCGTGTACAATAAAAACAACGATACCATGACAGAGGAGGAATTTTCATGGCCTCTCCCCTGGCTGACCGGCTGCGGCCCCAAACCCTGGATGATGTGGTGGGCCAGCAGCACCTGCTGGGCAAACAGGGAGCATTGCGGCGCATTGTAGAAAACGGCGCCGTCCCCAATATGATCTTTTACGGGCCATCCGGTGTGGGAAAAACCACGGTTGCTCGCATCATCGCCCAGGGAGCCGGCAAAAAGCTCCACAAGCTCAACGGCACCACCGCCTCCCTGGCGGACATCCGGGCTGTTGTGGAGGATCTGGACACCATTTCCGGCTATGGCGGGGTGGTGCTGTATCTGGATGAGATCCAGTACCTCAACAAAAAGCAGCAGCAGTCTCTGCTGGAATATATCGAAGACGGGCGCATCACCCTCATTGCCTCCACCACCGAAAATCCCTATTTCTATATTTACAACGCCATTCTCAGCCGCTGCACCGTCTTTGAATTCAAGCCGGTTCCCCAGGCTGAAGTGGAGCGTGCGGTGGAAAGAGCCTTTGGCCAGCTGGCCAAGGAGCTGGACTGTGCCATCGAGCTGGAAGAGGGAACCGCTGCCCATGTCGCGCTGTCCTGCGGCGGAGATGTGCGAAAAGCGCTCAATACAGTGGAGCTGCTGACGCTCTCCGCTGATACCCAACCGGACGGCAGCCGCTATGTGCCGCTGAAGCGGGCAAAGGAACTGTCCCAGCGGAGCGCCATGCGGTATGACCGGGACGGAGAGGAACATTACGACATCCTGTCAGCCTTTCAGAAATCCATGCGGGGCAGCGACCCAGACGCTGCCATTCACTACCTGGCCCGGCTGATGGAGGCGGGAGACCTGATTTCCGCCTGTCGGCGGCTGATGGTTTGTGCCTGCGAGGATGTGGGACTGGCCTATCCGCAGATCATTCCCATTGTCAAGGCTGCCTGTGACATTGCCATTCAGGTGGGACTGCCGGAAGCCCGGTTGCCTCTGGCAGATGCGGTGGTTCTGGTGGCCACCTCTCCCAAATCCAATACGGCCCATGACGCCATCAACGCTGCCATGGCGGATCTGAAAAAAGGAAAGAGCGGTCCCATTCCCCGCTCTCTCCAAAACTGCCATTTTGACGGTGCAGACGTCCAGAATCCCGGACAGCACTATCTCTACCCCCACGACTTTCCCGGACGCTGGGTACCCCAGCAGTACCTGCCCGACGCACTGGTGGGCACAGTCTACTACCATCCGGCCGACAACAAAAACGAGCAGGCCGCTGCTCAATACTGGCAGAAAATCCGGGCTGCTTACCAGCAGGCCGCAGAAAAAAAGAACGGGAACTAAACCTATATACCCGGTCAGTCAAGCTTTTCGGTTTTGTCAAAAAGGAGTATCGCTATGAATGTCTCTACTTCCATCAATGTTTTCTTCGGACATGGACCTGTCCGCCAGCAGATGAAACGGGTTTATGATGCAGGATTCCGGTACATGGACATCAACTTTGCAGACTGGGTGGATGCCCCTTCAGGCAGCGGACGTTTCCCCCAGTCCCAGGCAGCTTGGGACAGCTGGGTAGATGAAATTCAGGAATTCGCCCGGGATTTCGGCGTTACCCTGGACCAGGCACATGGCCCCCTTTTCAATATCCTGGAACAAGGGGAACGGGGCGATCACCTGAGAAAAATGTGCCTGCCTACCATACAGGCAGCTGCCCGGCTGGGAATTCCCTGGGTCGTATTCCATGCCGGTACGGCGGAAGGAGATTTCAGCTCCCCCGCCCATGTATTGGAACTGAAAGAAAAAAATCACCGGTTCTTTGATCCGCTGGTAGAGGAAGCGGAAAAGCTTGGCGTGGGTATTGCCCTGGAAAATATGTCGGACAAGTTTTCCAGATGCGGCGGTGTCTACTGCGCTCACCTGGAGGATCTGATTGACCTGTGCGACAGCTTCCACAGTGGACGGGTGGGCATTTGTTGGGATACCGGCCATGCTCATCTTCAGAGTGTAGATCAACGGGCTTGTTTGAACCAGATCGGCAGCCGGCTCAAATGCCTCCACATTCAGGACAGTGACGGCCGTACCGATCAGCACACAGCCCCCTTTTACGGCAGTATTGACTGGAATGAAGTCATCGGCGGCCTGCGGGATATCCAGTATCCGGGAGATCTGACCTTTGAAGCCCATATGCTGGTCCGCAGAGTGCCGGAAAGTTGTCAGGATGCTGCGCTGGCACTGATGTATCAGATCGGCTGTGC
>CALXFL010000166.1 GCA_944387515.1 uncultured Clostridia bacterium | reverse complement strand
GCGCTCCATCTGGGGCTGGCCTGATCCATGACAGAAAAACAGCTTGCGGCGCTGGGTACGCCGCTTTCGGCATCCGCAGCAGGAGAGCAGATCAGACAGATGAACCAGCTGCTGGTAAGCTGGTACCGGCAGGCTGCCCGGGATCTTCCCTGGCGGCGGACACGGGATCCCTATGCGATCTGGCTTTCTGAAATCATGCTGCAACAGACTCGGGTGGAAACGGTTATACCCTACTATTACCGTTTTCTGGAGGCGCTGCCCAACGTAGCAGCGCTGGCCGAAGCAGAAGAAGCGCTGCTTCACAAGCTCTGGGAGGGACTGGGCTATTACAGCCGGGTCCGGAATCTGCAAAAAGCTGCCAAACAGGTGATGACCCTGTACGGTGGCCAGATTCCCACCACCTGTGACCAGCTGCTGAACCTCTGTGGTATCGGAGACTATACTGCTGGCGCCGTGGCCTCCATCGCCTTTGGGGAGGCTGTTCCGGCAGTAGACGGCAATGTACTGCGGGTCGTTTCCCGTCAGCTGGCTGCAGAAGGAGACATTCTCTCCCCCGCCGTCCGGAGAAGCTGCCGCCAGCTGCTGTTGGAACAAATGCCGGCAGACTGTCCCGGCGAGCTGAACCAGGCATTGATGGATCTGGGCGCCACGATCTGCCTGCCCAATGGCTTTCCCAAATGTGAAAGCTGTCCCATCAGCGGCCTTTGTCTGGCCAGAGAACGGGGACAGCAACAGCTCTTTCCGGTCAAGTCCCCCAAAAAGGCCCGAGAAAGCAAGCCCTACACCGTCCTGGTCATTCAGGATGAACAGGGCCGGTTTCTCCTCCGTCAACGGCCCGATACCGGACTGCTGGCCAGCCTGTGGGAGTTTCCCATGCTGGAAGGCCACCTCACCCGGGCAGAACTGACAGGCACGTTGACCAAACAGGACATCCAGCCTGCCCGAATTCAGACGTTACGCAAAGCCCGGCATATTTTTACCCATCTGGAATGGGAGATGACCGGATATTTTCTCTCCTGTCCCCAAGTAAAGCCCCGGGATGGAGAAGTACTGGCCACCTGGGAACAAATTCAGCAACAATATGCCATGTCGTCTGCCTTAGACAGCTACCGGCAGTTTATCAAACAGCAAGGAGAAGATGAAACATGATGGCAGAAATCCAGAAACAGGTGCAGCTGGCCTTTTCCCAGCTGCTGGAACAGGCGTCTCTTCACCCTGGTGATCTGGTTGTGGTGGGATGCAGCTCCAGCGAGATCATCGGCAAAAAAATCGGCTCAGTGGGCAGCATGGAGGCGGCTGAAGCTGTCTGGGCAGGGCTGGAACCACTGCTACGGGAACATGGCCTTTTCCTGGCCGCCCAATGCTGTGAACATCTGAACCGGGCACTGGTCATTGAACGGGAAGCAGCACGCCTGCACCACCTTCCCGAAGTCAATGCTGTACCCCAGCCCCATGCAGGCGGCTCCTTCGCCACAACCGTATATGCAAAAATGGCCGATCCTGTGGTGGTGGAGCATGTGTCGGCAGCTGCCGGTATGGACATCGGCGGCACCCTCATCGGCATGCATCTCCGGGAGGTGGCAGTGCCGGTACGGGTCAGCCTGTCCCATATCGGGGAAGCCACCCTGATTCTGGCCCGAAGCAGAGCCCGGTTTATCGGCGGCGAACGCGCCCACTATAATCCCGCTCTTATGTGAAAAATACCCCCTGCGGTCATCCCGCAGGGGGTATTGCTGTCTTTCTCAGAAAATTACATAATCGGCAAAGCCATACTCATCCCGGAACTGGGCTGCTTCGCCCCGAATCAGCGGCAGAATATAACGGCAGATCTCCTTCTGCACAGCAGGATCATCCAGATCAAACCACTCCGCAGGAACCAGCCGCTCCTGATTGGCACAAGCCTTGATATCAGCGCTGCCACAGTAATAGCCATATTCCGGCCCTTCCTTCCGCAGAATGGCAGCCATCCGGCCTCCCTCACCAGCAGCAGCCATGGCCATGCCATGGGCACCTACGGCAAAGGACTCATCCAGGTCAGCCTGGGACGCCAGATGTCCAGCGCAGCGCTGCATGAGATTCACCTCAATGGAGCGCACCTTGCAGCCGATTTCCCGCTTGACCAATCCTTCCAGATACTTACCGACACCACTGAGGTACAGATGGCCGAAGGTGTCCACAGCGCCGGACTTGGCGCCAGCCCCCACATACTGTCCCTCTGCATCCCGGATGCCCTCACTGACCACTGCCACGATATTCTGGGTAGTCTTCATCTTTTCCCGGACCTCTGCCAGAAAAGCCTGTTCATCAAAGGGCTTTTCCGGAATGGCGATGATATCGGGCTTGCTGCCACCCCGGAACCGGGGCAGACCTGCAGCAAGGGTCAGCCAGCCCGCATCCCGTCCCATGATTTCCACAATGGTAACAGAGGGCAGGGCATAAATAGCTGTATCCCGGATCAGCTCGTCCATGGTCACAGCCAGATACCGGGCAGCACTGCCGTAACCCGGCGTGTGGTCGCAGCCCGGCAGGTCATTGTCAATGGTCTTGGGCAAGCCAACCACCACAGGGCCTTCCCGGTCAGCATAGTAATCGCTGAGCTTGCTCACGGTATCCATGCTGTCGTTGCCGCCGATATAGAGAAAATACCCCACGTTCATCTTGCGGAATACCGTGTCAATCTGCTGGTAAACAGGATCAGAAAAATCCTCCGGCAGTTTGAACCGGCAGGAACCCAGCGCCATGGCAGGGGTTGCCTTGAGGCGTTCCAGCTGAGAAAAATCAGTCAGATCGACCCAGTGTTCCCGCAAAACTCCCTCAATACCATGCCGGCTGCCGAAGATACGGTCCACCTGCGGACATTGCTGGGCAGCGCTTACAGCACCTGCCAGCGTGGCGTTGATGGCAGCACTGGGGCCGCCGGACTGTGCGATCAACAGATTTTTCTTTTTCATGTTCTCTTCCTTTCCTGAAACTTGCCTCAAAATTCGCAATGCTGCTAATTTTCAGCAAGATCTAACCCACTTTTTTCATTTATGATCCCTGTTTTCCAGCCAATACGGCCAAAAAGCAGGCAAAAACCGCTGCCTCCCGCCCTGAAAAGGGTGGGAAGCGGCGGCTTTCAGATCCTACTTCCGCTCGTCATCCAGCTGTGCCTGGATGTCCGAAATAATTTTCTCAAGATCAAACTTTTCTTCAGCAGACTCTGCCACCGGTGCAGCCACAGAGGCTTTTTCTTCCGGCTCAGACTCGCCAAAGGTCTCCGCTTCTGCAGCGGCCACAGCAGCTTCTACGGCGGCATAATCGAAACCGTTCTCGGACACATCTTCGGACATCTCCTCAGAAGCATCCGCAGATGGCATTTCCAATGGGGGTTCTTCACCCGACAAGCCATCCAGTTCAGCATCTACATAGCGAATACCATATTCCAATTCGTCCTCTTCATCAGGACGAGGCTGCCTGTTTTTCAAAATCACATGCAGCAGAATGATGACGCCTGTCAGCATAAACAGCAGGCTGACTGTCCACCACAAATAAATTTTCCGGCCTTCCCGGTCCTGTAAAAACTGAACAGCGGTGCCAAGACTGGTGCTGCGGGATTCAACCCGCCCCAGAAATCGGGTGGTATCAGCGGCAACCTGGGTCTGATTGCCCGATCCATCTGCCAGATAATAGGTTGCATCCATAATGCCTGTCAGTTGCCGGACGATCAGATAATCCTGGTCACCTTCCCGCTCATAATAAGCAATCAGATCTCCCATTTGAAAGGAGGTGGGCGGCATATTCCGGACCACAACCAAGTCTCCCTTTTCAATAGCGGGACTCATCTGCTCCGACTGAATCAGGTGATAGCTCCGGCCAAACAGGGTAAAGGTGCCGCTGCTGCGTGCGCCGGCTATTCCCACCGCCAGAAGCAACATGATAACCAGTCCCAGAATTACCAGTGCAGTATTACATGCCGTAATGGCAGTGCGTACCGATTGAGGCATACTTTTTTTATCGTACACAGATCGGCCTCCTCTCCGCGCCAGAAGAGCGCAGCTTTTTTGCTCTCCTTATTATACCGCAATCCGCCGTCTTTTGCAACAAAAACTTACAGCAAACCGGGACGCAGCACGCCCATGGCAGCTCCGATTTTCCCACCTTCAAGCAGATGGGCTTTGGCACGGCGCTGAAGGGAGGTATCCTCCGGCAGCTGGGCAAGAGGCAGGGACTCGTCCTTGAAAATCCAGGATTTATAGGCGTTGCTTTCCGGCTCTACTTCCAAAATAAGAAAATCCTTTTGGAAGGTCCGGATCCGGGAAGTTTCCCCCAGCAGAGGATCCAGCAGAGGAGAAATAATCCAGGAATGGCACCAGCCGCCCCGGTAGTGAAAGTCCGGATAGAAGCGGGCAAAAAAGTTTTTGGCTTTCTGATAGGAAGCATCCAACGCTTCCCGGCTTAACAGAGCATCTGACGGGATGTGCAAAGAAAGGATGGGCGTTCCTTCCGGCCACTGTTCGCCCTGCACCTCCAGCGAACTGGACAACGTCCGCATCTCATATTCCAGAGAACCAATCCGGTAGAGCAGTCCAGACAGCTGCCGCCAGGTCCAGAAGGAGCGGTCAAAGCCATACCGGCCAAAACTCTCCAGATGTTCCCCTACAAACCGGGAGAAGCATTTCATCGTGTCCACCCAAATGTTGTGGGAGATGCCCTTTTCCTGACAGCGCTCCCCTGTCTCCAGGGCAGCCGCCAGCATTACCGTAAGCAGCAGGATTCCGTCAGGATCATCCGGCAGCAGAGCCTGCCGGATGGCATCGGACGAAGCCGCACCGGTTTCAGCTGAAAAAAGGCCGTTATACCAACCTTCCACCTTATCAAAAGGATACTGTGCAGCAGCCTCCGCCACCTGCCGGCTCACCTGTTCCGGCATCTGAATTTCCTGACAAAGGGCAGCAAGCGCTGCCACGTCTAAATGAGATTTGAGCGACATATTTATATACTCCTTTCACCTTTTCCTTTCAGGCCATCCCTATCATAACGTAATTTAGGTATTCTGTCAATAAACTCCGGTGCAAAACCATGAAAATATAGTGAGAAAAGGGAGAAATGATTTTTTCAAAAAAAAGTGAAAAAAAGTGTTGACATTCTGCCCTCTCTCGTGTATAATAGTACTCGTTCGCTGGACAACAAGCAGCGAACGGCGAAACACCATCAAAGGTCATGGGGGTATAGCTCAGCTGGGAGAGCATCTGCCTTACAAGCAGAGGGTCACAGGTTCGAGCCCTGTTGTCCCCACCATGATGGCCCGCTAGCTCAGTCGGTTAGAGCGCTAGCCTGTCACGCTAGAGGTCGTGGGTTCGAGCCCCATGCGGGTCGC
>CALXFL010000165.1 GCA_944387515.1 uncultured Clostridia bacterium | reverse complement strand
ATACCGGGGCGGCTTGCTGGGAGGGGATATTTTGGAAAAACAGAAACTCACCGGTCACCTGGACCGGGATCTGGCTGCCATGAAGGAGCTGATGCAGGGCTCGGCGGATTTTGTTACCAAAGAACTTACCGTGGGAAAGGTACAGCTTCAGCTGCTGATGATGGAAGGTATGGTCAATTTGGGCCTGCTGGCCCAGATGATTGCCCGGCCGCTGCTGTCGGCCGACTTTCCCGACGGAACCCGGCCGGAGACCATCAAGACCTTTATCTTGGAACAAACAGTCATGGCCGCAGACCAGAAGGAGGTAGAGGAGTTCCGGCAGATTTTTCAGCTCATCATGTCTGGTTTTGTGGTGATCCTTATTGATGGTGTGGCGCAGGGAGTGGCATTGGGCGCCCAGGGATTTTCCTTCCGGTCAGTGGGGGAGCCGGACAGTGAGGTCAACGAACGGGGCTCCCGGGAAGGCTTTACCGAACCGCTGAAAATCAACATGACCCTGATTCGCCGCCGGATCAAATCCCACAGTCTCAAATTTGAGTCCTTTCAGGTGGGAACCCGCAGTCATACCGATGGCTGCCTGATTTATCTCACCGATGTGGTTTCCCCTGCGCTGGTGCAGGAGATCCGCCGCCGGCTGTCCCGGGTAAAGCTGGATCTGGTGCTGGATACGGGTTACCTGCGGCCCTTTCTGGAAGGGGATACCCTTTCCCCCTTTAGCGAAGTGGGCGTCACCGAGCGGCCGGATACCCTCTGTGCCCGGATTGCTGAGGGACGGGTGGCCATTCTGCTGGACGGTACGCCCTATGCTCTGGTGACGCCCTGCCTCTTTGTAGAGAATTTCCAGAGTTTTGACGACTACGCCCACCGTCCCTATTTTGCGGTGTTCATCCGGTTGCTCAAGTATATCTCCTTTTTGCTGACGATTCTGCTGCCGGGATGCTATGTGGCGCTGGCGACCTTTCATCCTGAGAGTTTGCCCCATCTGCTGCTTTTCAATGTGGCAGCTGCGGAGGAGACAACCCCTTTCCCTCTGATGTTAGAGGCCTTGCTGATTCATTTCATCTACGAGATCATGCGGGAAGCGGGGCTGCGGCTGCCCCGGCCCATCGGCCATGCGGTGGGAATTGTGGGGGCCTTGGTCATCGGTGATGCAGCGGTGACAGCCGGACTCATCGGCTCCCCCATGGTCATGGTGGTGGCGCTTACCGCCATCAGCTCCTTTGTGGTGCCCTCTCTCTATGAGCCCATGGCTATTCTCCGGTTTGGCTTTATTATCATCGGGGGGCTGACTGGCATTTTCGGCATCGCCCTGGGCTGCGGCATCATTCTGCTCAATGCCTGCCGGATCAACAACCTGGGGGTTCCCTTTACGGCGCCCCTCTCTCCATTTACCCTTTCCGCCATGCGGGATGTGCTATTCCGGGCCGGATGGGTGACCATGCAGCGCCGCCGTCAGAAGATCCAGCAGCTGCGGGGTGCTGACCGGACACTGGAAAAGGAGGAAATTCATGCAAATGACCAAACAGATTGACAGGCCTGGTCTGGACAGTACCGGTGGTATCATCAGCCGGGGTCAGGTGGTGACTGCACTGGTGATCTGCCAGCTGCCCGCCCTTTTATGGGGGTTGGAGGACAGCGGCGGCGGACAGCTTTGGGCGGTATTGGTAGCAGGTGTTTTGCGGCTGCTGCTGGCGCTGCCCCTTTATCTGGCCTTTGGCCGTGGGTGGTATCTCTCCTCCCGCAGCTGCCGGGGAGTGGGAGAGGGCATCTTCCGCTGGCTGGCCGCCGGCTATCTGGTGCTTTTTGTGGGCAGTACACTGGCTCAGACCGGACTTTTCCTCACCGATACCCTGTATGCAGGCGGCTCTGTTTTCTTTTTCGGGTTGGTGCTGCTGGTGCTGGCGGTATATGGCGCCCATATGGGGCTGGAAGCCGCTGCCCGCAGTGCGCTGCCGGTTTTGGTTGTCTTTCTGGTGGGCCTGCTGCTGACAGCGGCAGGCGTACGGGACGAAATCCGGCTGATTCATCTGGTCCCGGCGGGATCGAATAGCTGGCTGATGGCGGGTATCCGGATGGCGGGTCACACGCCCGAATTGCTGCTTCTTCTCATGGCAGCGCCTCGAGGTGGTGCTGCTTCCGCCCGCTTTTCCACACCGCTACTGGCGTTTGGCATCACCACGGGATTGGCAGCGCTGGTTTCGTTTCTCTGCGGCAGCGTGTTGGGCAGCCTGCAAACCACCGTTTCCTATCCCTTTTTCCGGGTGGAAAGCCTGATGAGTCTATCGGTGTTCCGGCGGCTGGATGCGGCCTTTGCCGGAATCTGGCTGGTGATTCTGTTGCTGCGCTGTCTGTTTCTGCTTTGGGCAGCGGAACAGATTGTTTCTCCTTTTTCAGGAAAGAGAAGACGGTGGCTGCTGCCATTCCTGGGCTGCGGTAGTCTCGCGGTGCTGGCACTGCTGATCCGGCGGGATGTTCTGGCCGCAGGGCTGGGACAGATCTGTGCCGGCATCTGGTGGGTACCCCTTCTCTGTGTGGGCGTTTTGCTGCTGTGGCGGGGCAGAAAGGAGGTCCGATCTTGAAAAAGTTTGGAATCTTGGTGGTGATGCTCTCCTTTCTCCTCACCGGTTGTGTACGGATTCCCTCCTTACAGGATATGGCAGTGGTACAGGGGGTTGGCGTGGACTATGAGGACGGGGAGTATCAGCTGACCTTGCAGGTGTTCAGTGCAGAGGGTTCAGGCGGACAGACCATTCTGGATCCCTCCCAGCAGAACGCCAGCACCATTACCTGTCGGGGGGAAAGCCTGATGGATGCTCTTTCCCAGACTTCTCTCAGTCAGGGAAGACGTTTTTTTCTGGGACATGACCGGCTGCTGGTGTTGGGGGATGGCACGCAGGCTCTGCCCCTTTCTCAGCTTCTGAAAAGCCTGTCGGGCAGCCTGTCTCTCCGGGAGGATGTTACGGTGGTGACGGCGGAGAATGCTGCCAGCTTGCTGGAAACCGAGGTAAATCAGGGACTTCTCCCGGCACTCACCTTGGAACAGACGGTGGAGAATGCCGCTGCCAATGGACAGGTACCCCATGTCCGGCTGTTGGATCTCAATCGGTCGCTGTCGGAATCCTGGCGTTCCTGCCTGATTCCCCGGCTTCAGCTGACCGATGAAGAGGAAGGTTCCCTGAAAACGGTGGAAATTGTGGGGGCTGATCTCTATAATGGAGGAGAATATTCCACCTTTCTTTCAGAATCCTCAGCCGCAGGAATTCTGATGCTACAAAACCGGTTGGATCAGCTGGCGTTAACGGTGGAACTTCCCGATTTCGGACAAGTGGGGCTGGAGCTTTACCGTTTTCAAAGCAGTCTGCGCCCCACCGATACCGGATGGAAACTGACAGCCTCAGGTTCAGCATCGGTAGCGGAAGCACCGGCACAGCTGGAAGAAAACCGGTTGGAGGAGCTGACTCAGGTTCTTACTTTACAGCTGGAGGCACTTTGTCATCAGAGCTGGGCAGAAACGACGTTACAGGAGCGGGATCTGCTGTTTTTGGGAGATATTCTCCGACGGTACCAACCGGCAAGCTGGAAACAGGTGGAGAACGACTGGCCCCATCCGCTGGCTGGCAGTTCACTGGAACTGGACCTTCAGATCAAAATAGATCGATTCCCGTATGAGTGATTTTCTGATTTTCGACGTATTATTGGGTGAAGGACCTTCAGAGAGACAGGAAAGGAGTGACACCATTGGGAGACCATGAACTCATCAGACTGCTTCAGACAGCTCCGGAAAAGGGCGTAGCTATGGCAGTGGAATTGTACGGCGGTCTGGTGCAGGCCATCGTCGGACGTTTTTTACCGGATCGCCGGGATCGGGAAGAATGTATGGCTGACACCTTCGCTGCGCTCTGGCGTCATGCGGGAGAAATTGAGCTGGATAAGGGAAGTCTGAAAAGCTATCTGGCAGCAATTGCCCGCCATACAGCCATTGACCGCTGCCGGCAGAGCGGGAGAAGACCTGCCGGTATCCCAATAGAAGAAGCATTGATCGGCGACATTACAGTTGGTGCAGATGAAACAGTGGAACGCCAGGAGGAGGCCAGACTGTTGAATCAACTGTTGTCAGAGATGGAACCGATAGACCGGAATCTTTTTATCCGACGTTATTATTACGGCCAGTCGGTGGGAGAAGCAGCGGCTGCATTGGGACTGGGCACCAAGGCAGCAGAAAACCGGTTATATCGGGGCAGACAGCGGCTTAGAAAGAGACTGACAGAATTGGGGGTTATGAAATGACAAAACAGGTACGGTTGGATGAATGGATGGACGAGCTGGATCCGCAGCTGCTGGAAGAGATCGGGAATCTGGACGACTCTCCCCTTTCCCGGGCAGAACAGAAAAAACTCACCAGAATGGTCATGGGACGGATCCGGAAGCCCCGGCGGTGGCGGCGGATTGCCCTGGTGGCGGCTGCTTTGGTAGCCCTGTCCACGGCAACAGCGGCGGCAGTGGGAGATCTGGGTTTGTTTAACCGGTATTTTACAGGGGGAACTTCTCAGATGGCCGGGATGGCTGCTTTTCCTGAGGTATCGGATGAGGCGGATGGTTACCGGGTAGAGCTGCTGGGCCTGATGGGTGACGACCAGACCGTCAATCTGATCTTTGACCTGATTGGAGCAGAGGGCGAAGTTCTGCCAGAGGATGTGCGGTTCTATACCAGCCATATCTGGGTGGAACAGGGCAGCTGCAGCATGGGCTGGCATCTGGACCAGATTGAAGACGACGATCCGGCAGACAACCAGGCCCGGTTCATGCTGAGAATGGACACTGACCGGAAGATGAAGGGGAAGACGGTTTCCCTGGTTCTGGATACATTGCAGAAAGGCTGGTCTACCGAAGAGGCGCCAGAGTTTGAGGATTCCATTCTGTCCGATGCCAGTTGGACGCTGACCTTTGACTGGTCGTGGCAGGATCTGGGTCAAAAGCTTTCCTTGCCGGCAGAACTGGACAAAGAAGTGAAAGAGGTTTACCTTTCACCGGTTTCTTTGCGGGTGGATATCAGTGGCAGGAATAACAGTATCCAGCCTCCTCTGATTCATATGAAAAATGGAGAAGTGCTGACGATGGAGGAACTGAGTTCTATTTCCGGAACCACCAGTGAATTTCTGAAGATTCAGCAGCGGTGGCAGTTTGATCGGATTCTTGATCTGAAAGAAGTAGAAGCTGTAGAAGTCAATGGAACGCTGATTCCTGTATAAAAAGCAGAATGCCGGCGATTTTTGAAATTGCCGGCATTTTTTTGCAAAAAAAGTGTTGACAAAGCTTTCCAGGTGTGGTATTATACTAAAGCTGTCTCGAACGGCGGCCCAAAAACCCCCTAGTTTTCCAGGAAAGCACAAAAAAGTTTGA
>CALXFL010000164.1 GCA_944387515.1 uncultured Clostridia bacterium | reverse complement strand
TTGGCCCAGAAGGAAGAGCGGTGGTTGTATCTGACCGATCTTGCCGAAAAAATAAATCAACAGTAAATGGAGGAACTCAACATGAAACTTGGTATGAGCTGCTACTGTTTGGACCCCGCCATGGCCGCTGGCCGCATGACCATTGACGATGTCATTGATTATGCCGTTGCCCATGGCTGTGAGCACATTGAATTCGTGCCCTTCCATCTTGCCTTTGTCACGCCGGAGCAGGAGCTGGATCTGGAGCTGATTGAGCACGTCCGCAAGAAATGCGAATCTGCCGGGATTGAGATTTCCACCTATTCGGTCAACGCCGACCTGCTGAAAACTGATCCTGCCGAGGAGGCCAAGGAGATTGAGCGGGTAAAACGGCATATTGACGCCGCTCAGAAGCTGGGCCTTTCCCGGATGCGGTTTGACGTGGCTTCCTTCCGCCGTCCCTTCTCCACCAACACCATTTACAATTTCAACCAGGAGTTCCCCCAGATGGTTCGCAACGGCACCCTGCTGTGCGATTATGCTGCTGAGAGAGGCATCACCATCGTCATGGAGAACCACGGCTTTTTCATCAACGGCTCCGATCGTGTGCTGCGGCTGATTGAGGCCATTAATCGTCCCAATCTGAAGATGACGGTGGACGTGGGCAACTTCCTGTGCGTCGACGAGGATCCGGTTGCCGCTGTCAAGAGATGCCTGCCCCTGGCTGAGATGATCCATCTGAAGGACTTCTATATCCGTAAGAAAGAGCTGCTGCCGGATCAGACCGAGATGTTCAACTGCAACAATGGCAGCTGGTTTGAGACTATGGGCGGCAAGATGCTCCGCGGCGCCATCCTGGGTCAGGGCGATGTGGATATCTGGGAGATCCTGCGCACCATCAAGCATTCCGGCTTTGACGGCTACATCTCGCTGGAATTTGAAGGCATGGAGGTCTGCGAGCAGGGCACTGAAATCAGCCTTGCCATGGCTAAAGCTATTCTGGCCAAAGTCTGAAATGTCGTTTTGACCTGAAAGGAGGGAAACAGATGAACAGAAGTCCAGCCTATTGGCTTGTTTCTTCCATTTTATGGGCGGTTACAGCAGCGGTATTCTGGTTTACCAAGGCCAATGCCCTTTGGGCAGTGATTCTCTTTGGGATTATGGCTGTGGGATGTTTCCTCGTGTTTCTTTTCCTCACTTTCGGTAAGTCTTCTAAAAAGTAAAAACAGCCTGCCTGCAATTCCGGCCCGGTTTGTAGGCGGGCGTTTTCTTTTGGGAAAAAATGAACATTTTTAGGAAAAATTCATCCATTTCAGGTCAGTTTTGTTGCATTTTCAGAGAGAATATGCTATCTTTACAGAGGAAAGTTTTCTGATGTTCGGGAAGGGATTCTTCTGGATTAGTTGTCAGAAGCATCGTTCCTGCTTCGAAACTTTCAGACAAGGCAAAAGGGAGCCGGCCGCCTGTTGGCTGCCGGATAATAGGAAACGGGTGAAAAGCCCGTGCGGGACCGCCGCCGTAAAGGCAGAGTGTTGGTTTCTTGAATGTCACTGTGGGGTACACATGGGAAGACAAAACCAGCGCCATGACGCCTGAGCCGGAAGACTGACCTTTTGCTTCATACTGCCGGAAGGGCAGCCATCACATGGCGGACGGACCAAACGCCTGTGTGATGAAAAATCGGGGGGCCAGTTGGCACCTCTGGTTTTCTGTTGCCTTTTCCCTGTGGGAAAGGGCTTTTTTCATTTATCATCAGGAGGAATTCAGAATGAAAACATGGGAAAAGAAAATTCTGTCCTTCTCCGTGATGGTGCCGTTGGCCGTTTGTGTACCCCAGACGGTGTCAGCCATGCACATCATGGAAGGATATCTGCCCCCGGCTTTTGGCATTGGCTGGGGTGCGCTGTGTCTGCCATTTGTGGTAGCCGGAATCATGGCCATCCGCCGTTTGGTGGCGGAACATCGCAAGGTCATGCTGCTGCTGGCAATGGCTGGAGCTTTCATCTTTGTCATCTCGTCCCTGAAAATTCCGTCGGTCAGCGGCAGTTGCAGTCACATGACCGGAACTGGCTTGGGCGCCATTCTGTTTGGTGTACCAGTGGTATCGGTGCTGGGCGTGATTGTACTGCTTTTTCAGGCTTTGCTGCTGGCTCACGGTGGCCTTACTACTTTGGGCGCCAATACCTTCAGCATGGCGGTAGCCGGACCGCTGCTCACTTGGGGCCTTTATCAGCTGGGCAAAAAGACACGGCTGCCAAAGCTCGCCAACGTATTCCTGTCGGTGATGCTGGGGAATCTGTTTACCTACTGTGTTACCAGTCTCCAGCTGGCCATTGCCTATCCCAGCCCTGAAGGCGGGATGCTGGCCAGTGTAGGGGAATTTCTGTTGGTGTTTGCGCCCACCCAGCTGCCGTTGGCTGTGATAGAGGGAATTCTCACCATGCTGGTGATGATGGGGTTGGAAAATTACGCATCTGCTGAACTGAGTGAGCTGCGTGGTGTGAAAGGAGGCGTTTTACTGTGACCCGGAACAAGAAGATTTTACTGGCTTCTCTCGCTGCGGTGGTTATTCTGGTGCTGTCTCCGCTGTTTATTCGGAAGGATGCTGATTTTGGCGGAAGCGACGATGCTGGAAGTACCAAGGTAGAGGAAATTCTGGGCGAGTCCTATGAGCCTTGGTTTACGCCTGTTGTGGAGCAATTTCTGGGCGGTGAGCTGCCCGGCGAGGTGGAAAGCCTGTTTTTCTGCCTGCAAACCGGGTTGGGTGTCGGGGTTGTGGCCTATGGCTTCGGCTACCTGACTGCCCGGAAAAAGTACGGTGGTTCTTCAGTTGAGAAGAAGGAGGATCAGGCGTGATCGCTGCTTTGCTGGCGGCACTGGTTCTTTACAGCCTGTTTGCAGGCAGACTCCCGGCCCTTTGGCTGGGTATCGTCTGCCTGCTGTCAGGCGGCTTCCTTTTCCTGTTGGGCCATCACCGGCACGATGGGATCTTGGTTATGGATCTGTATGCCCGCCGTTCCCGGCTTTGCCGGGAAAATGCTGCCTTCAAAATGGCAGCAGGGGGCGGGCTGCTGATTCTTTCCATCTGTACTGCTTCGCCTTGGCCGCCCCTCGTTCTTTTTGGGTTCCTGTCCGCCGTCACGGTAATCGGAGGCAAACTGGAGTGGAAAAGCTACATTTCTCTGTTAAGTCTTCCCATTATTTTTCTGCTGCTTTCGAGTTTGACACTTTTGTGGGACTTTTGCCAGCAGTTTCCAGCTGACGCTGCGGCTGTGTTGCCTTTTCCTGGCGGATGGCTTGCTGTCCTTCCGGAAAGTCAGCAACGGGCCGGGTTGGTACTGGCCCGGGCGCTGGGAGCCGTCAGCTGCCTTTATTTTATCAGTCTGTCCACCCCCATGCCGGAGCTGTTGACTGTTTTGAGGCGGATTCATTTGCCGGAAGTCATGATCGAATTGATGGTGCTGATTTATCGGTACATCTTCATTTTACTGACGACCTGCCGGCAGATGCAGGAGGCGGCTGCCAGCAGATTGGGGTATGGAAGGCTGAAAAACAGTCTCCGCACCACTGGGCTGATATACGGCGGCTTGCTGGGACATAGCTTTCAGCGGGCCGGAGCCTGCTTCGACGCCATGGAAAGCCGCTGCTATACCGGGCAGATGGTTTTTCTGACCAGATCAAAACCCTTATCGGTGGGTTTTGCGCTTTTGCTGGTACTGCCCTTTGTGGGAATGCTCATCTGGATACTTTTAACTCTGTAAGGAGGGACAGAATGAAAGAACTGCTTCGTTTTGAAAACGTTTCCTATCACTACCATCACCATGATGGACGGCAGGCCCTGGATCATCTGTCCGTTTCCTTGAAGCAGGGAGAAAGGATTGCGGTGCTGGGCAGTAATGGCGCCGGAAAATCCACTTTTTTCCGATTGGCCAACGGGGTGTTTGTGCCCAGTGAAGGTACCATTTTTTTGGAAGGTCTTCCCGTCGGTCCCAAGGAAAAGCACCGGATGCAGCTTCGCCACAAAGTTGGACTGGTCTTTCAGGATCCGGACGTGCAGCTGCTGGCAGGTACAGTGGAGGAGGAAATCAGTTTTGGCCCTATGAATTTGGGACTTTCCCCGGAAGAGGTTCGCCGCCGGGTGGAAAATGCAATGGAAAGTCTGGATCTGACCCGCTATCGGAGTCGCGGCCCGCAATACCTGTCCGGAGGCGAGAAGCGCCGGGTGGTCATTGCGGACGTTCTGGCGATGGAACCGGCGATTATGCTGTTGGATGAACCGTCCAGCAATCTGGATCCTGCTGGACGCAGCCTGCTGGAAAAGACGCTGGAACAGCTAAGCCGTGAAGGAATGACGCTGGCAATTGCCACCCATGATGTGGATTTTGCCTGGCGGTGGGCGGATCGGATCCTGGTTTTCCATGAGGGAAGACTGGAACGGGATGGAGCTCCCCAGGAGGTATTTGCCGACAAAGCACTGCTTGATCGATGCGGATTGGAACAACCGCTTCTCTGGCAGGTGGCGCAAGTTTTGGGAGTTCCGGCCCTCCGTTATCCGCAAGAATTTTCAGAAATTGAGATTGTGAGGACATTGGCATGAAAACAGCTCTAATCTGTGTCAGCTTTGGTACCAGCGTAGCTGCTGCCCGTGAAAGCATTACGGCAGTGGAAAATGCACTGCGTGCCCAGCTGCCCCAGGCCGACTTTTTTACAGCATTTACCAGCAAAACCATCCGGCGGAAGCTGGCTGCTTCTGGGGAGAAGATTCCCAGCCTGGAAGAGGTTTTGGAAAAAACGGCCGGTCAGTATGATCTTGTGCTGGTTCAGCCTACTCATTTTCTCTATGGTATTGAATATGACAGCCTTTGCCGCTGTATTGCAGGCTTTCAGCCTCGTTTTGCTGCGCTCAAGCTGGGCAAACCGCTTCTTGCCCGCACACAGGATTTGCAGGATCTGGCACAGGTATTGTCAGATCGGTATCCGATGGAGCCGGGACGCTGTTTGGTCCTGATGGGACATGGTACGCTGCATCAGGCTAACGTGGTATATCCCGCCCTTCAGACAGTGCTGAACCTGATGGGCCGGCCGGATATGCTGGTGGGCACGGTAGAGGGATGGCCCGCTCTGCCGGAGGTTTGTGGACAGCTCAAGGAAAAGGATTGCAGCCGGGTGACCCTTCTGCCGCTGATGCTGGTGGCGGGAGATCACGCGCTCAACGATATGGCCGGAGAAGAAGCGGACAGCTGGAAGAGCATATTGACAGCCCAGGGCTATCAGGTGGAATGTATCATGCAGGGGTTGGGCGTTGAGTCAGGCGTACAGGCACTTTATTGCCAGCACCTTCAGGATCTTCTGTAAGGAGAACGCTATGGCCTTGGAATATTATATCCGCAGCGGACAGAAACAGCTGCGGTGTGGGTACACCACCGGTACCTGTGCAGCACTGGCGGCGGC
>CALXFL010000163.1 GCA_944387515.1 uncultured Clostridia bacterium | reverse complement strand
CGCTGGCGGTAGACTTTGACTACTGGTACGGCGAGAGTGACGCCGAGAAGTATGTGGACACCCTGCTGGACGTTCTGACCGAAAAGGGCCTGCTCCGGGAGAGCGAGGGCGCTCAGGTTGTGGACGTGGCCCAGGAGACCGACAAGGCTCCCATGCCCCCGGTCATCATCAAGAAGTCCGACAACTCCAACATCTACGCCACCACCGACCTGGCCACCATCATCCAGCGGCAGCAGGACTTTGCCCCCACCGCCATCTGGTACCTGACCGACAAGCGGCAGGAGCTCCACTTCACCCAGGTGTTCCGCTGCGCCAGAAAGGCCGGCCTGGTACCCGACAGCACCGAGCTGTATCATCTGGGCTTCGGCACCATGTGCGGCAGCGACGGCAAGCCCTACAAGACCCGTGACGGCGGTGTCATGCAGCTGTCCGCCCTGATTCAGATGGTCACCGAGGCCGCCGCTGAAAAGCTGAAGGACTCCAAATACGTGGCCCATCTGTCCGAGGAGGAGCGGATGGAGATTGCCCGGAAGGTGGGTGTTGCCGCGCTGAAGTTCGGCGACCTCATCAACCAGCCCGCCAAGGACTATGTCTTCGACCTGGAGAAGTTCCTCTCCTTTGAGGGCAAGACCGGCACCTACCTGCTCTACACCGTCACCCGGATCAACTCTATTCTGAGCCGGACAGAGGACGCCGTTCCCACCTTCCACGGTCTCTACACCGACATTGAGCGGGAGCTGTGGCTGGCGCTGCTCATGAGCGGTGAGGTGTTCCGCCGGGCAGTGGCGGACAAGGCCCCCAACGACATCTGCGAAAACGCCTATCAGCTGGCGTCCCTGTTCTCCCGGTTCTACCACGACAACCATATCATGGCAGAAACCGACCTTCAGAAGAAGGAGACCTGGCTGGCTCTCTGCGACCTGGTGCGCCGGCAGCTGGTGCTGCATCTGGAAGCCCTGGGCATCGAGCCGGTGGAGCGGATGTAAGATTCACAGGACGAAAAAGCGGCGCCCTTCCAGTGGAGGGGCGCCGTTTTGCGCTCTATCAGCCTGAAACCTCAATTCACCAGATTGGGGTTGGAGAATTCCGGCAGGGGGAAGGTGTCCCGCAGCCGCCGCACCACCAGCAGCATCGACACCGACATAACCGCCATGGCCAGCTCAGCCACCCAGATGCTCGCATAGGTGGAGAGAATCACCGCCAGGGCGTTGAACAGGGTGTGGCAGCCCACGGCGATACCCCAGGACAGCAGCCGTTTTCTCTGGTTGACGCCCCAGAAGATCAGGATGGTGGCGGACAGGTGGTAGATCACGGCAAAGACCCGCTCCAGCACCGAGACCCCGAACATCCAGGGGGAAGTGCCGGCCAGCTGCTCTGCCACCACAGCCAGGGTTTCGGCGGGCAGGCCCAGCATTTCGCTGGAAATGCCGCTATTGAGCATCAGGGCAAGAATCAGGTTGTTGACCTGGCCCATGCCGGTGATGAGGATGACCTCACAGAAGCCGTGGCCCCAGCCGAAGGAACAGGCGTCCTTCCAGCCCCGGTGCTTTTTCAGCAGGGTGGCGCCCACCAGCCGGGCGGTCTCCTCAAAGAGGCCAGCGGTCAGGCCGCCGATGAGGATGGCGTAGAGGAAGAAGTGGTCGGCCACAAACTGCTGGAAGGCAGGAGACAGGCTCAGCAGATTTAAGAGAATCATCCGGGTCAGGGGCTGGGAGACAAAGAAGCTGAGGAAGCCCGCCAGCAGCGGCACCATGGTGATTCGTTTCTTGATGCCCCACCAGAGCAGCAGCCCCACCGGAATCAGGAAGAGGGCGGCGCCAGCCAGGATGATGGCAATGAGGTTTGTGAGGGGGACGATGTACTGGGGTGACATAGCAGTACCTCCTTGAAAGAATCGGGATATTTAGAAGTTCGTCTAAATACACCTTCAGTATATCGGATTTTCCGGCAAAAGTCAACGCTATCCGACAAAAAAGGCGGCATCCCGCAGGACGCCGCCTTCTCTTATGCCAGCGGATCGGGAATCCCGAAGAGCCGGCAGGTATTCTTTCTGGCCTGGTCAATCAGGACCTGGGGATCCTCTCCCCGGATCTCCGCCATCTTCTGGGCGGTGAGCCCGATGAAGGGGGACCAGCACCGTTCCCGCCGGAAGGGCACCGGGGTCATATAGGGGCAGTCGGTTTCCAGGAGGATCCGGTCTGCCGGCACCACCGGGCAGGCTTCCAGTATCCGGCGGGCATTTTGGAAGGTGATGACGCCGGTGAAACCGATGTGCCAGCCCATCTTGACCAGCTGGGCGGCGGTCTCCGCCGAACCGCTGAAGCAGTGGACGACACCCTGAAGGCCGGGGAACCGGCCCAGAATTTCCAGGGTTTCAGCGGTGGCCTCCCGGCTGTGGATGATGACCGGCAGGTTCCGCTCGGCCGCCAGTTCCAGCTGGCGGATAAAGACCTGCCGCTGCACCTCCCGGGGGGAGAAATCGTAGTGGTAGTCCAGGCCGATCTCGCCGATGGCCCGGACCTTGGGGGACTCGAACAGCTTCAGCAGCTTTTCCATGTCCTCCTCGGTGTAGCTGTCCGCTTCGTGGGGATGGTATCCCACCGAGGCGTATACATGGGGATACCGGGCCGCCAGCTCCACCGCTGCCTGGGAGGAGGGGAAGTCGCAGCCCACGTCCAGCACCCCGCAGACCCCCAGCCCGGGGAGGGATTCCAGCAGCTGGTGCCGGTCCTCGTCAAAGCGTTTGCTGTCGTAGTGGGCGTGGGAGTCAAAGATGCCGGTATAGATGGGGGTAAATTCCATGAAATCGGTCCTTTCAGAATATCAGCAAACGGTGGCGCCAGCGGGGATGCTGTCGTCCACAAAGACCACCTTGACCTCGGTCTCGGAGCAGTCGGCGGCCAGGATCATGCCCTCGCTCAGCTCACCGGCCAGCTTGGCAGGCTTCAGGTTGGCCACGAACAGCACCTTCTTGCCGATCAGGTCTTCGGGGGTGTACCAGGCAGCGATGCCGGAGAGAATCTGCCGGGTGCCTTCGCCGTCCTCCAGCTGGATTTTCAGCAGTTTCTTGGACTTTTTCAGCTTCTCGCACTGGGCGATGCGGCCCACTCTCAGCTCCACCTTGCCGAAGTCGTCAATGGTGATCTGGGGCAGGTGGACGATGCCGGCAGGCTCCTCTGCCTTCTCCTCAGCAGGGGCGTTCCCCGCAGCCTCGGCAGCTGCTGCGGCCTTCTGGGGCTCGACGATTTCCTTTTCAATCCGCTCCATGGTCTTCTGCTCATCCAGCCGGGCAAAGAGGGGCGTAGCGGCGCCTACCTGACGGGCAGGAGCGGAGCCGAACTGCGAAAGAGAGTCCAGGTCACCGGCGGGGTTGCCGATCTGGGAGAGAATGGCAGCGGCGGTGTCGGGCAGGAAGGGAGTCAGCAGCACGCCCAGATACCGGATGGCCTCCACCAGGTTGGAGAGCACCAGCTGGAGCCGGGGCAGGCTGGCCTCGTCCTTGGCCAGGATCCAGGGCGTGGTCTCGTCGATATACTTGTTGGCTCGCTGTGCCAGGGCGATGATCTTCTGGAGGGCGTCGGCGGTGCGGTACTGCTCCATGGAGGACAGGACACCGGAGACGGTGGAGAGGGCGGTCTCCCGCAGGTCAACGTCCAGGGGATCCTCGCCGCCGGCTGCCAGGATGGCGCCGCCGAAGTACTTGTTGGCCATGGCGACGGTGCGGTTCACCAGGTTGCCCAGGGTGTTGGCCAGGTCGGTGTTGTACTTGGCAATGAAGGCCTCATAGGTGATGGTGCCGTCCTGGGCGTAGGGCATAGCGGAGAGCATATAGTACCGGACAGCGTCCACGCCAAACAGCCGCACCATGTCGTCGGCATAGATGACGTTTCCTCTGGATTTGCTCATCTTCTCAGCGGCAAACAGCATCCAGGGATGACCGAAGATCTGCTTGGGCAGGGGGAGATCCAGCGCCATCAGGAAGATGGGCCAGTAGAGGGTGTGGAACCGGAGAATGTCCTTGCCGATGACATGGACGTCAGCGGGCCAGTACTTGGCGAAGTTTTCGCCGCTGCCGTCGGGGTCGTAGCCCAGGGCGGTGATATAGTTGGTGAGGGCGTCCAGCCAGACATAGACCACATGGCGGTCGTCAAAGCTCACCGGGATGCCCCACTTGAAGGAGGTACGGGAGACGCAGAGATCCTGCAGGCCGGGCTTTAAAAAGTTGTTGATCATTTCCTTTTTCCGGGACTCGGGGACGATGAAGTCGGGGTTTTCCTCGATGTGCTTCATGAGCCGGTCCTGGTATTTGCTCATCCGGAAGAAGTAGGCCTCCTCCTTGGCGGGCTTGACGGGGCGGCCGCAGTCGGGGCAGCAGCCGTCCTTCAGCTGGCTCTCGGTCCAGAAGGATTCACAGGGGGTGCAGTACATGCCGGAGTATTCGCCCTTGTAGATGTCGCCCTGGTCATAGAGCCGCTTGAAGATTTTCTGAACCACCTTTTCGTGGTAGTCGTCGGTGGTGCGGATAAAGTAGTCGTAGCTGGTGTTCATGGTGTCCCAGATGGTGCGGATCTGGCCGGAGATCTGGTCCACATAGGCCTTGGGGGTCACACCGGCGGCGCTCGCGATCTCCTCGATTTTCTGGCCGTGCTCATCGGTGCCGGTGCAGAAGAAGACGTCGTAGCCCTGCATTCTCTTGAGGCGGGCGATGGCGTCGGTGAGGACGATTTCATAGGTGTTGCCGATGTGGGGTTTCCGGGAGGTGTAGGCAATGGCGGTGGTAATGTAGAACTTTTTCTGTTCCATGGCGATTCCTTCTTTCTTGATACGTTAAAAAGCCCCGTCTCCGCCCTTTTCTGGGGCTGAAGACGGGGCATCTGCTCCGTGGTACCACTTCAGTTCATCCGCCCTTCACAGGGAGGACCTTTGCCGGTACGCCGCTTTCCGGGATACCGTTTCGCTGTAACAGGCGAACCTGTTGCGCCCTGAGCCTAAGCCTCGAACGCACCATTCCAGAACCATCTTCACGCCGCTCTGACCGCTTCCTTTCACCATCCGGAAGCTCTCTGTGTGCCAAAGAAAGACGCTACTCTTTCCTTCATTATGTTTAAAGGGCGGCCGAAGCCACTGTCACCAATATAGCATACACCGGGCAGTTTGTCAACTGGGTCACTGCTGATTTTCGGCGCAGAAGGCCCGCAGGGCCTCCACATCGGCGTCGGTACAGTCCGCCATGGGGCGGCATCCGGTATGCCGCCAGAGACAGCAGGGCGGCAGGGTGGTATAAAGGGGAACGGGTGACTGCATGGACATCCATCCTTTCCGGCGGAAACTCCGCCGTTTTTATCTTCCCCGCCATCCATGATTCTATCCCCTCGACCAAAGGCGGCAGAATTTGCAAAATCCGCCATGGTATGATATAATAACGAATAGACGAAGGAAATTGATT
>CALXFL010000162.1 GCA_944387515.1 uncultured Clostridia bacterium | reverse complement strand
TTTACAGCGTGCCTGTTTTTAAAAATGGATTATTTTTGTTTTTTATGCAGAAAAATTGCAAAAAAGTCACAATATGGATAAACCGAGTCACAATTTTTACAGACTTGAAAGCAAATTTCTGATATTCTGTTAACTGTAAAGAGCACACGACGTAAGGTGTGCAGCAGAAAATAAGGAAAGGATGCGTTTACTTATGAATAAAAGAATTCTGACTGGTATCCTGGCTGCTTCTCTGGCCCTCTCTGTTTTCACTTCCTGCGGTAATTCTGACAACCAGTCCAGCACTGGCGCTGACAGCACCGCTTCCACTGGCTCCTCTCAGACCGCTGAAGGCGGCGAGAGCACTGCTGAAAGCGATCTGCGAGAAAAGGAACTGGTAACCCTCGACGTGGTAACCATGGCTTCTGGTAAGGAAGAGTCCGGTATTGCAATGGTACAGGACGCCATGAACGAGCTGCTGGAAGAAAAGCTCAACTGCAATGTGACTCTGACCTTTATCCCCTTCGGCAACTATGCAGAGCAGACCACTCTGATGCTCTCCTCCGGTGAGGGTGCAGACCTGCTGCCTGTTTACATGATTCCCCTGCCCACCTGTGCCAACGCTGGCCAGATCATTCCCCTGGATGAGCTGCTGGATCAGTACGGCGCCGGCATCAAGGAGCAGATCGGCGATTACATCGAGTGCGGACGCGTAGGCGACGCTATCTATGGCATCACCACCGGCCGTGACCTGGCCAGCACGCAGGGCTTCTGCATGAAGAAGGACATCGCTGACAAATACGAAATCGACTACGCCAACATCACCACTCTGGAGCAGCTGGAAGAAGCACTCATGAAGGTGAAGGAAGGCGAGCCCAATATGTGGCCTGTTGCTGTTTCCGCCGGTGAAAACATCCGGAACTGGGGCTGGGATCCGCTGGGCGACGACATGATCAACCTGGGCGTCCTGGCTGATATGGCACAGGAACCCACCGTTGTAAACCTCTACGAGACCGAGCAGTACAAGAACCTCTGCGAAACCATGTATGACTGGATGCAGAAGGGCCTGATTCAGGCTGACGCCGTCAACACCACTGAAACTGCTTCCACCCTGATGACTGCTGGCACTGCCTTTGGTTACTTCACCAACCTGAAACCCGGCTATGCTGAGGAGAATACCGCTTCTCTGGGTTACGAGGTTGTTGTCTGCGAGATCGTGGATGCTCTGGCCAGCACCAACAACGTTTCCCGCGCTACCTGGACCATCTCCAGCGGCTGCGATAATCCTGAAGCTGCCATGAAGGTACTCAACGAGCTCTACACCAATGCTGATCTGAGCAACCTGTACATGTACGGCATCGAGGGCACCCACTACAAAGTCCTGGAAGAGGGCGGCGCTACCAACGGTCAGGACATCATCGATTATGCTGATGGTGTGGACGTCACCACCACCACCTACCGCAAGAGCGGCACCTGGCTGCAGCCCAACCAGTTCATCGGCCACACCTGGTATCCCTCCGCTCCTGATTACTGGGATGCTACCCGTGAGTTCAACGATACTGCACTGAAGTCTGTAGCCTTCGGCTTCACTTACGACTCCATCAACGTCACCAACGAAGTAACCGCCTGCACCAACGTGGTCAACAAGTATCACAAGGCTCTGCTCTGCGGCGCACTGAATCCTGATGAGACTCTGCCTCAGTTCAATCAGGAGCTGAAAGACGCTGGCATCGACGCCATCATTGCTGAGAAGCAGAAGCAGCTGGACGCCTGGCTGGAAGTTTACGGCAAATAATCTGTTGGCTTTTGGGATGGCAAAGCAGCAACGCTGCTTTGCCATTTTTCCCCCAGAAAGGGCTGCTCTTTCCAGCGCCTGTCAAGAAAATTTGAAAGGAGACTGCTCTTATGTCTGCTGTTGCCGGTAATACCCGCAAAAAATTCAGCTGGAAGGACTTCCGGCGGTGCCTGCCGCTTTATCTGATGTTCCTTCCCGGCGCCCTTTATCTGATTCTCAACAACTATATCCCCATGGGCGGCCTGATTATCGCTTTCAAACGGGTCAACTGGAATAAAGGCATTCTGGGAAGCGATTGGGCAGGTCTTTCCAACTTTACCTATCTGTTCAAGACCAAGGATGCCTGGATCATCACCCGGAACACCCTGGGTTACAACCTGATATTTATTGTGCTGGGCACTCTGGTGGCCATTTCGGTTGCGATCCTGCTCAATGAAATCAAATGCACGGTGCTTAAAAAGACTTATCAGACCGTGATTCTGTTGCCTTATCTGATTTCCATGGTCGTTGTCAGCTATCTGGTATACGCCATGCTCAGTGCTGAAAACGGCTTCATCAACCTGACCATCCTGAAAGGTCTGGGCCTTGAGTCTATCTCCTGGTACACCGAGCCCAAATACTGGCCGGCTATTCTGATTATTGTACATACCTGGAAATCCTTCGGCTATAACTGCATTCTCTACTACGCCACCCTGGTAGGCATTGACCGGGGCTATTACGAGGCTGCCGTGATCGACGGTGCTTCCCGCTGGCAGCAGATCCGGCACATCACCCTGCCTGAGCTGACTCCCACCATCATCACCCTGACCCTCATGAGCATCGGCAAGATCTTCTACTCCGACTTTGGTCTGTTCTATCAGGTGCCCATGGATTCCGGCCCTCTGTATGACGTGACCAACACCATTGACACCTATGTTTACCGCGGCCTGATTCGTCTGAATGACGTGGGTATGTCCTCTGCCGCCGGCTTCTACCAGAGTATGGTAGGCTTTGTGCTGGTGCTGCTGGCCAACTGGGTGGTCAAGAAGATCAGTGAAGAAAACGCCCTGTTCTGATCGAGAAAGGAGTGAACCTTCGTGGTAGAAAAGAAAAGTCCCTTTCAGTTCTTTGCCAACCTGATTATGATTGTGCTGGCACTGTGCTGTCTCTTTCCCTTTGCACTGCTGGTAATGTCTTCCCTGACGGAGGAAAATACCCTGATCCGGGAGGGCTATTCCCTGTTCCCCAAGCAGTTCAGTGCAGAGAGCTATACCTATCTGTTTAAAAACATCGATAAAATCGGCCGTGCCTATGGCATTACCGTTTTCGTTACCTTTGTGGGTACCGTTGCCAGCCTGCTGATGACGGTGCTGATGGCCTATCCGCTGTCCCGTAAGGACTTCTATGGCCGCAACATCTTTGCATTCTTTGTCTTCTTCACCATGCTGTTTAATGGTGGTCTGGTTCCCACCTACATCATGTACACCCGGTATCTCCACATCAAGAACACCATCTGGGCACTGATTATTCCTTCTCTGCTGGTAAGTGCCTTCTATGTTATCATGATGCGGACCTACTTTACCACCAACATTCCAGATGCTGTTATTGAGGCCGCCCGTATCGACGGCGCCGGAGAGTTCCGGATTCTGTTCCAGGTGGTGCTTCCCATGTCGCTGCCCATGATGGCAACCATGGCCCTGCTGATCGGTCTGGGCTACTGGAATGACTGGAAAAACGGTCTCTACTATCTGACTGACCAGAACCTTTTCTCCATTCAGAACATGCTCAACCAGATGCTTAAGGATGTACAGTTTTTGAAGAGCGGCGCAGATTCCTCTGCTGCTGCTGACCTGATGCAGTCCATGCCCGCTGTTGGCATCAAAATGTCCATTGCGGTGGTAGGCGCACTTCCCGTCATGGTGGCTTACCCCTTTTTCCAGAAATACTTTGTAAAGGGCATCACCATCGGTGCTGTTAAGGGGTGATTTCTTCGCCATCCTCTCCTTATTTTCGAAAAGCCGGATGTCCTTCCTGTTGCCTCTGGAAAGCATCCGGCTTTTTCCATTAAAAAATCTCAAAGATTCCTCTTGACAATCGAAGCAGATGGGGCTATACTTTAAAGCAGTAAAAAGAAAGGAAGATGCTGTTATGATGCCTGCAAGACTCAGCAGACGATTTACCGGCTTTTTTGACTGGGGCTTTTTTGCTACCGGTCTTAATTGCTGTGTAAATCTTTCTGTGCCTGCGGTGTTGTAACTGCCATTTTTCTCATAAAGAAATGGAAGCCTGCATCTTGGAGAGAAAGATGCAGGCTTTTTGTTTTCCCAAAGGATCCGTGGGAAGAGGAAGTCTGCATCCTTTTGGAGCAGGCCAGAATCAGAAAGGAATTGTTGTTATGATTATCATTTTGAAAGACCACGCACCCAAAGATGAGGTGGAAAAGCTGATTGCCAATATTGAGGAGATGGGGGTCTCTACCCACATCATTGAAGGCGAACGCCAGACCATCATCGGACTGGTGGGAGACACCAGCCGGATCAATGAGCATGACGTTTCTGCTCATGAAGTGGTAGATGCTGTCAAGCGGGTCAGTGAACCCTACAAGATGGCCAACCGCAAGTTTCATCCTGACAACACGGTAATACCGATGGGCAGCACCTCCATCGGCGGAGAGGCGCTTACCATGATTGCCGGTCCCTGTTCGGTGGAAAGCGAGGAGCAGATCATTGCCGTTGCCCAGGCAGTCAAGGAGAGCGGCGCCACCATGCTGCGCGGCGGTGCATTCAAGCCCCGCACCTCGCCTTATTCCTTCCAGGGCCTTCACGATGAGGGTATTCAGCTGCTGCTGAAGGCCAAAAAAGCCACTGGCCTGCCCATTGTGACCGAAATTATGTCGGCGGCCCATCTGGATCTGTTTGCCGATGTGGATGTGATTCAGGTAGGCGCCCGGAATATGCAGAACTTTGAGCTGCTCAAGGAGCTGGGACACTGCAACAAGCCCATTTTGCTGAAACGGGGTCTTTCCAGCACCCTGGAGGAGCTGCTCATGAGCGCCGAGTACATCATGGCCGGCGGCAACCAGCAGGTCATTCTTTGTGAACGGGGTATCCGCACCTTTGAGACAGCTACCCGCAACACCCTGGACCTGTCGGCAGTGCCTATGCTGAAGAAGCTGACTCACCTGCCGGTTATCATCGACCCCAGTCATGCCTGCGGCATCGCCTGGATGGTGGAGCCCATGGCCCGGGGAGCTGTGGCAGTGGGCGCAGACGGCCTCATCATTGAAGTACACAACAATCCCCAGAAGGCTCTTTGTGATGGCAAGCAGTCCATTACACCGGCAGCCTTTGACCAGCTGGTGAAGGAGCTTCGTCCCATGGCCTCCCTGATGGGCCGTACCCTGTAACAGAAGAAAGGCGGAATCTCTATGAAACAGCTGACCATGATCCTTCCCGGCAAAAGCCGCAGCTATGAGATCCTCATTGGCAGCGGCCTGCTGGATCAGTGCGGTGGAGAGATCCGCAGCCGGTATCCTCAGGTGAAGCGGGTTGCTATCATCACCGACTCCCATGTGGCGCCGCTGTATGGAGAAAAGGTGCAGCAGCTGCTGGAGCAGCAGGGTTTTCAGGTAAAGACGGTGGTTTTCCCTGCCGGAGAAGCCAGCAAGAATATGACGACACTGGCAGAGATCTATGA
>CALXFL010000161.1 GCA_944387515.1 uncultured Clostridia bacterium | reverse complement strand
TCGTTGCGGCTGTAATTGAGGAAGGTGGGGTCGGATTCGCAGTAGCGGTTTCCGTCAGGACCGGTGACAGCCTTCAGCACCTTGAACTGTCCAACATTGGCGCCCGTCTCTGCATCGGCAGACCAGGCAGAAATCAGGCCGGTCTTGGAACCACCCTCTGCCTGAATCTTGGCGTTGACCATGGAGGAGTCCTGGGTGAACCGTTCGGGATCCACGCCGCCGTTGTCATACAGGTTCTTCATCCATTTAACAGCTTCTTTATAGGTCTCGCTGGTGGGAACAAAGTAGGGATTGCCGTCCTTGTCCAGGGACATATAGTTACCTACACGGGAAGCCTGGATGCCGAAGGGAATCAGGATATTGTTCAGGTCACCAGAAAGAGAGGCGGCATTGATGTAACCATAGGTATCATTCTGGCCGTTGCCATCGGGGTCCTGCTGGCCAACAGCGATCAGATAGTCTGCCAGCTGCTCATAGGTATCCGGCACGGTGCCACCCAGCAGGGTATCCACAAAGTCCATGTTGATGTACATCTCATTGGCAGTGGTAGGACGGAGAGGAAGCTTCTTGGGCAGAGAGTAGATTTCACCGTTGGGGTCGGTGCAGAGGGCCTTGATGGTGGGGTCCTCTGCCATGATGGCGGTGAGGTTAGGCATATTGGTCGAGATCAGATCGGTGAGCTCATAAAAGCTGGCCTTGTTCTGGGAAACGTCGGTGTCGGTCAGGGTGATGGAGCCGAAGAAGGCATCGGGCAGGTCACCGGAAGCCAGCAGCAGGGATTTCTGCTCGCTCCAGTCAGCGTTGTAGTAGGTCTGCCAATTGATGATAACGCCGGTCTTCTCGGCAATTTCCTTCAGGAAAGCGGATTCAGAATAGGTGGTGCCCCAGCTTTCAGCCCAACGGACAATGGTAATGTCAAACTCAGTCTGGGAAGAACCAGTGGTTTCTCCACCAGCAGCAGCGCTGCCGCCATCAGCAGTGGAGCTGTTTCCTCCCTGTCCACAGGAAGCAAGAGAAGCGGTCATGGCCAGTGCGAGCAATGCAGCAAAAACTTTCTTGGATTTCATTGTGATAACTCCTTTTCTCAAGATATTGAACGGTCAGAATGTGAATCCGGGCTCCCCCGGTATTGGTAACAGAGGAACTCAGCCCTTCATGGCGCCAATCATAACGCCCTGATTGAAGTACTTCTGTACGAAGGGATAGAGACACATGATGGGTGCGGAGGAAACGACGATAACAGCGTACTTGATGAGCTCTGCCAGTTCCTGGGCCTCCTGGGCGGCAGTACCAGTAGTCATGCTCGCCATGTTCTGGTTGCTGATGAGGATGGAACGAAGTACAATCTGAAGCGGCTGAAGAGCGGCGTTGCGCAGGTAAATCAAGGCATTGAAGTACTGGTTCCAGATACCCACCGCTGCCCACAGGGCGATAACAGCGATAATAGCCTTGGAAAGCGGAAGCACAAAGGAGAAGAAGAACCGGAGATTGCCGCAGCCGTCAATCTGGGCAGCCTCCCAGATGCCGTCCGGCAGGGAGTTTTCAAAGAAGGTTCGGGCGACAATGATGTAATAGGTCACAACAGAGAAGGGAATAATCATGACCCAGAAGTTATCCACCAGGCCAAAGTTTTTGACGATCATGTAGGTGGGAATCAGGCCGCCGGTGAAGAACATGGGGATGATGAAAAACAGATTGAAGATGCGGCGTCCCACCAGATCCTTCCGGGAGAGCGCATAGGCTGCGGGAATGTTGACAGCCAGAATCATTGCGGTGCCCAGAATCGTGTAGATGATGGTGTTGCGGTAGCCCACCCAGATGGAGGTGTAACCCAGCAGCTTGATGTAGCCGTCAAAGGTGGGATTCACCGGAAAGAGACCGACGCTGCCCGAACTGACGGCGGTGGGACTGGAGAAGGAGGCGATGATAATGAAGTACATGGGATACAGCACGATGATGGTGCCGATGCCGCATATTAAATAAAGGAAGAAGTTGAAAATCTTGTCGCTGGTCATCCGCTTGACCTTGTTGTTGGCTTTTACGGCTGTTGTCATATCAGAATCCTTCCTTTCCCATCATACCAGCGAGGTGTCGCTCATCTTCTTGGAGAGAAGGTTAACCGACAGGAGCAGGATGAAGTTGATGATGTTGTTGAAAAGGTTGATGGCAGAAGAGAGGCTGTACTGGTTGGAGATCAGACCCATCTTGTACACGTAAGTAGAGATGATCTCAGAATAGGTGAGGTTCAGGGTTGTCTGAAGCAGATAAACCTTTTCGAAGCCCACCGACATGATGGAACCGGTGCGGAGGATAAACAGAACGGTTGCAGTGGGAAGCAGCATCGGAATATCAATTTTAATCATCTTCTGCCACTGGCTGGCGCCATCCACGGTAGCAGCCTCATAAAGGGAGGGATCTACTGCTGAAAGCGCTGCGATGTACATAATGGAATCCCAGCCACAATGCTGCCAGACCTCAGTCCAGACGTAGATGTGAGGGAAGGCTTCGGCAACACCCATCAGATTGGGAACATTGATGCCCAGAGCACCCAGCATCTTGGGAATGATGCCGCTGGAGGGAGAGAGGAACAGGATGATCATGCCGCACATAACCACAGTGGAAATGAAGTGAGGCAGATAGGTGGAAACCTGGAAGAAACGCTTGAACCGGCGTGCTGTCATCTGGTTGCAGAGCAGCGCCAGCACAATCGGCAGCGGGAAGGTCACGATCACGGAGTAGATACTGATAATCAGGGTATTGCGGATGGTGGTCCAGAAGTTGTAGGAGTTGAAGTACTGGGTGAAGTACTTGAATCCGGCCCAGGGGCTATCCACGATGCCAAGGGTGGGAGAAAAATCCTTGAAGGCGATGGTGATACCATACATGGGCAGATAGGTGAAACAGATCATCAGGATGGTTGCCGGCAGCAGAAGCAGGTAAAGAGCCCGATTGCGCCAGATTCTTTGCCACAAAGAGCTTTCGTTGCCGATCTTTTGGAAGCTGAGTGCCATAAGCGTTTACTCCTCTCGTTTTTGTTTCAGCCCTTCCTCGGGGAACGGACTGTTTTATGGTTTTTCGATAAACCATTTTCTGATTAAAATATAGCACTGAGCCTTGTAAATGTCAACTATAATTTTAAAGAAATGTGTCCTTAAATAATATATTTGTGCACGATATATATTGAGCTATTCATATTTTGTGCAAAACAATCATGAATTTCTACCACCACTATCTTTTTCTGTTAGTTTAACGATATATAAAGAGGGCGATGGCACCGTTTTTGCACCATCGCCCTCTTTACAAGGTTATACTCTCAAATGTCCGCACAAAATGCCTCTCCCAAAGGAAAAGGCATTTCAACATCCTGATTTGTTAATGGTAAACGTCCAAATTCACGAACCGGCATGATAGCCCGGCGCCCAGGTGACCGTCCCCCGTTCCACCAGCTTCACATCAATGGTGATGTGCTCCCCTTCCATCTGAGGATCATCAATCGCCATTTTCAACAGTGCACCAGCAGCCGACGCCTTGGCGTCCAGATCCTGTGAAATGGTTGTCAGGGCTGGATCAACCAGCGAAGACATGGGCAGATCGTCGTACCCTACTACCGAAATGTCCTCCGGTACCCGCAAGCCGCCCTCCTTCATAGCTGCGATCGCACCAATGGCGATGGTATCAGAAGCCACTACCAGAGCCGTAGGCCGCTCCTCGGGAGACAGAGAGAGAATGTATTCACCACAATGACGGCCATCCAACAAGGTACTGGAAAAGCCCAGCAGCTGGCTGTCCTTTTCCGGAATACCGGCATCCCGCAAGGCTGCCAGATAGCCCTGATACCGGCTGTGGATGACGGTGGACAGGGTCACCCGCTCCGGCTCAACGGTGCTGACAAAGGCAATCCGGCGATGCCCGTAGCGCATACACTCCTGGGTAGCCAGATAGCCGCCCCGGTAGTCATTTACACCCACCGAAAGCATCTTCAGATCTGGATAATTCCGGTCAATGATGACCACCGGACACCGGGACTGGGCAAGTATTTTCCGGTTTTCCTCATCCTCAATTTTGGGAAGCAGCATGATACAGCCATCCACCTGCCAGTGACGTTGCAGCTCCAAAATCTCATCCGCATGGAAAAAAGAGCGCAGCATGATATAGTATCCCAAATCCTTGAGCTTGCTTTCCAGATACCCCACCATGACACTGACATAGTAATCTGAAAGGGTATTCTTCATAATGGCAGCGCGGAGCGGGTCGGTTTTGGCTACCTCCTCTACCTGCTCCTTGGTGACATCCACCGGCAGCAGCAGCGCAATAATACGAGAATTGCGGGCAGACAGGCTGCGGGCTGACATATTGGGCACATAGCGGTACTTGTCAATAATAGCCTGTACCCGCTTGCGTGTTTCCTCCGAAACCTTGGCGTCATTGTGATTGATGACGTTGGAGACGGTCATGGCGCTGACGCCTGCCTCCTCAGCAATTTCTTTTAGGGTCATGGTAACTGTCCTTTCGTTTCTGTAAACCTCAAAAACAGATAAACATCACGCTCCACTCAAATCAAGCATGATGTAACTCTCTGTTTTTAGTTTATCGTTACAAAGATAAAAAAGCAAGGGGCAGTTGACATCTTTGCTGTATTTTTGTTTATATTCACAAATCAAGCTGATATTTTCACAGCAAAATCTCCTGTCGTCTCAAGAAACTACCTTCATTTTCCAGAAAAAACAGCTTGCATTACCTTTTAGTTTCTATTTAAGGCAGATCGTTTTTCTTATGGTCTTATCAGTAATCTAGTTTATATATAAACTTGAAAAATCTTTTATCTCTTCCCAAAAGTGCGACTACACAAAAATGCCGCAGTCCCCCTAAAGGGCTGCGGCAAATCAACTCCTGAAAAATCCAGCTTATTCCACCAGGAAATGCCGTTTCCTCAGTTCATTCTCAATCATATCCAGCGTTTCCTCGCTGTCAGCGGTGACAGTATGGTAATGGTCATTAGCTGTGATGTTCTTCAAAGGGCTGGAACGGCCTTTTTTCAGATCACTAAGAAAATCCGCTACATTCCGGCGGGAACGAATATGCAAAGGCGCCTGCATCTCTCCATAAACTTGGTGATGGACCATGACATTTTCCACACAGCCTCCCAGATCCACAATGGCGCACAGCTCTTCCTCCAGCTCCTCATCGGTATGATGAACCTTGAAAACCCGGCTGAAAATAGTGGGATCGTGAAGAATATATCCCCTGTTGGTGGAAAGAATGTCCAATCCTGTGGCTCGTACCAGCGCAATATCCTGCACGATTACCTGCCGGCTTACACCGTAATACTCAGCCAGCTCCTTGCCTGAAACCGGGACGGCGCTTTGCCGGATCCGCCGGACAAGATCCGCCCTTCGATCTGTTCCCGTCATGACACGTATCACCTCTGCAGTTATTTTAGCACAACGGCACAAGTGGTGTCAATCCTCTATCCGGCGAAGATTTTTCAGGGAAAGGTCCAGGATGGGCGCAGAGTGGGTCAG
>CALXFL010000160.1 GCA_944387515.1 uncultured Clostridia bacterium | reverse complement strand
ACCGATTTTATCGAGGTCATGAACCGGTTTTCCGATACTGCCCAGCGGGAAGCCAATCTGAAGTTGCTGTTGAAATATGCCGGTGATTATGCCGCTGGCGGAAACAGTGAGCTGTCGGGATTTGTGGCGTATCTGGATGCGCTGGCTGACCAGAATGAGGACTTTGAGGTGGCAACACCGCTGGTGGAGGCAGAGCAGGCGGTTCGGATTATGACCATTCACCGTTCCAAGGGCCTGGAATTCCCCATTGTGGTGCTGGCAAACTGTGCCAAGCATCACAACCGCCGGGACCTTACCGATCCAGTGGCGGTGGATGAAGCTGCCGGTTTCGGCATGAAGCGGGTGGAGCGGCAGGAGCTCCGCAGCTATCCCACTCTGCCCTATATGGCCATTCGTCAGCGGCAGGCCGGAGACCTGCTGTCAGAGGAGATGCGGCTTTTGTATGTAGCCCTCACCCGGGCAAAGGAAGGGATGATTCTGGCAGTAAGCAGCGAAAACCTTTCCAAGGAGCTGGAAGAGGCGGCGTTGCTTCTGGAGGGGGATGGCACGCTTCCGCCAGCCAGTACCTCTCAGGCTTCCAGTTACAGCGATTGGTTGCTGCCGGCCCTGCTGGATCATCCGGCGTTGGCGCATCTTCAGGAGAAGCTGGGACTCTCCCTTCCTGTACCGGCGGATGCTTTTCCGTTGGAGGTGGTCTTCTTCTCAGAAAACGAAAATGGGGAAGAAGAAAAAGGGGAGGAAGATTCTCCGGCGGAGCCGGATCCCGAAATGGCAGCTTTGCTGCGGGAACGGTTTGACTGGGTCTATCCCCATCTGGAGGATACCCTGACACCAGCCAAAACAGCAGTGACCCGCATTGTCCATGAGCAGCACACCCGGCTGTCCATGCCGGACTTTACCACCGCAGGCGGCTATACGCCGGCACAGCAGGGCAGCATTTTCCATCGGGCGCTTCAATTTGCTGATTTTGCCCGGGGCGCCTTTGACCCGGCTGCCGAGCTTCAGCGGTTGGTGGAGGGGCAGTGGCTCACCCAGGAAGAAGCCAAAACCATCCGGATGGATGAGTTTGAAGCCTTCTTCCAGTCTCCCCTCATGGGGCAGATGCTTCGGGCCCGCCGGCTGTTGCGGGAGTATAAATTCTTCGATACCCTTCCGGCAGAGGAAGCCGGATTTGCAGGAGAAGGTGAGGTATTGATCCAGGGTATTGCCGACTGTGTGATGCTGGAAGAGAATCGGGCTGTGGTGGTGGACTTCAAGACCGATCGGGTTACCCGGCTTGAACAGCTCACCGACCGGTACCAGGATCAGCTTCATCTGTACCAAAGGGCGTTGTCCCGGGTTTTTCCCGAGTTGCCGGTAAGTGCGGTCATCTATTCAACCTGTCTGAAACAATCCGTGGAAGTATAAGGAGGAGTTTTCATGCCATTTATTCACACCAGAACCAGCTGTGCCCTGACCGCAGAGCAGGAGACAGCGCTGAAAACCCGGCTGGGTCAGGCCATCACGCTGGTACCCGGAAAATCAGAGCAATATCTGATGCTGGATTTTTCCCAGCAATGTCATCTGTACTTTCAGGGAGACGGGGACAAGCCGGCAGCTTTTGTAGAGGTCATGCTCTATGGTACTGCACCAGACAGCGCCTATGATGCCCTGACCGGCGCCATTACCCGGATTCTTTCGGAAGAACTGGGGATTCCTGCAAGCCGCATTTATGTGGAATATCAGGAAACCAGCCACTGGGGCTGGAACGGTAGCAATTTCTGAAAAAGACAGCTTTTGAAAGGGAAGGAATGGACGTATGAAACTGTTGGAAGACCGTATTCTCAAGGACGGTGTTGTCAAACCCGGCAATGTGCTGAAGGTGGACAGCTTTTTGAATCATCAGATGGATATTGAGCTTATCAACGAGCTGGGCAAGGAATTCAAGCGGCGGTTTGCTGACAAAAAGATCACCAAGATCCTCACCATTGAGGCATCTGGTATTGGAATCGCCTGTATCACAGCGCAGTATTTCCAGGTGCCGGTGATCTTTGCCAAAAAGGCACAGAGCATCAACATCGATGGAGATGTGTACAGCACCCAGGTGCAGTCCTTTACCCATCAGCGGGTGTATAATGTGATTCTGTCCAAGCGCTTTCTGGGGCCGGAGGACCATGTGCTCATCATTGATGATTTTCTTGCCAATGGCTGTGCACTGCTGGGCCTTATTGACATTGTCAAAAGTGCCGGCGCTACCATTGAAGGTGCAGGTATCGTCATTGAGAAGGGCTTCCAGCAGGGCGGTCAGCTGATCCGGGATATGGGGATTCAGCTGGAATCGCTGGCTATTATTGACAGTATGGATGATTGTCAACTGACCTTCCGGGCATGATTTTGGCAAGCCGGGGCATGAAAGCCCCGGCTTTTGTGCTGTCCCGGCATAAAATGCCAGTATTTTCCCGGAACAAGGGCGATTTTTGTTGAGGCTGTGGAAATACAGTGGCCAACGTCCGGGACGGTGTACAAACTGGACAATTGTGGTATAATAATGTTGAAGACGGGTTCTGTTCCCCATAGGAGCGGAGTAGGCCGGCCTTTCAGGAATTCAATATTTACGACAGTTTCTCAGCGGAGGAATCAAGGATATGCTAAAACTGGAACATATTACCTGGGATCTGCCCGACGGCGAGGGCATCCTCAAAGGAATCGATCTCACTGTGCCATCCGGCAAGCTGGTGGTCATCACCGGCCCCAATGGTGGCGGTAAGACGACGCTGGCCAAAATCATTGCAGGTTTGGAAACCCCTACCGAGGGACGGATTTTCTTTGAAGGGGAGGATATCACCGGTCTGGACATCACCGAACGTGCCCGGAAGGGAATCAGCTACGCTTTCCAGCAGCCGGTCCGGTTCAAGGGCCTGACGGTGCGGGATCTGATCGGCCTGGCCGCAAAGGATGCCCTGGATGAAGAATCCCTCTGTGCCATTCTCAGCAAGGTAGGACTCTGCGCCCGGGAGTATATCGACCGGGAGGTGGACGGAAGCCTGTCCGGCGGCGAGATCAAGCGGATTGAGATTGCCATGGTGCTGGCCCGTCAGACGGCTCTCTCCATCTTTGACGAGCCGGAAGCCGGTATCGATCTTTGGAGCTTTTCCAGTCTGATTGATGTGTTTCAGGAGATGCGCCGGGAGCTCAAGGGCACCCTGCTCATTATCTCCCACCAGGAGCGGATTCTGGAAATTGCAGATGAGATTGTGGTGGTGGCAGGCGGACGGATTCAGGCCGCAGGTCCCCGGGAAGAAGTGCTGCCTCAGCTGCTGGGCAATCATCAGGTTTGCCCCAGCTGTCCGGCTATGGGCAGAAAGGAGTAAGCGGGATGAACGATACAACCAAACAGCTGCTGGAGCTGGTTTCCAATTGGGACGGCGGCTTTGAAGGCGCTTTCAACATCCGGGAGGACGGAGGCTGTGCTGCCCGTCAGTCCACCAAGAACATCCAGATCACCAGCAAAACCGATCAGCCCGGCTTGGAGATTCATGTAAAGCCCGGCACGGTGGGGGAGCGGGTATACATCCCGGCCTGTGTCACCAAGGGCGGCATTGACGACCTGGTTTACAACGACTTTTACATTGGAGAGGGAGCCGACATTGTCGTGGTAGCTGGCTGCGGCGTACACAATGCCGAGGACAGCGAGGCCCGCCACAATGGCATTCATCGTTTCTTTGTGGGAAAGGGCGCCCATGTCCGGTATGAGGAAAAGCATCTGGGAACCGGAAACGGCAGCGGCGCCCGGGTTATTGATCCGGTGACCGATGTCCACCTGGAAGAGGATGCCGTATTGGAAATGGACACCACTCAGCTGGGCGGAGTGGATCACACCCGTCGGGTTACCACCGGCCATCTGGCGGCCAGAGCCCGGCTGCTTATTCGCGAGCGGCTCATGACAGACGGAGAAGAAGTCGCTCAGACAGATTTTGAGGTGGATCTGGATGGAGAGGATTCCGGTGTAGATTTGGTTTCCCGTTCTGTGGCCAAAGGCCATTCCAAACAGTCCTACCGCTCGGTCATCCGCGGCAATGCCCGCTGCACCGGCCATTCGGAATGTGATGCCATTATTGCAGATCAGGGCGTGGTCAGTGCGGCGCCGGAGCTGGTTGCCAACAATGGAGATGCAGCGCTTATTCATGAGGCCGCCATCGGTAAGATTGCCGGTGAGCAGCTTTTGAAGCTTCAGACCCTAGGCCTTACCCGGGAAGAAGCGGAGCAGAAGATCATTTCCGGATTTTTGAAGTAAAGATGCAGCGGGGGTTTTCGGATCCCCGCTATTTTTGTCGGTTCTGGTTGCCGCCGGCCTGATTCTGTGGTATGATGAGGACAGTTCAATGGGACAGGAGGCAATCAGGATGGAAAAACAGCGGAAGCAGCGTGAAATCCCTCCGCTTCGTATTTTGGAGAACAGAGGGTTGGTCACTGCCTGGGCGCATCGTCGTGAAATGGTGCAGCATCTGCTCTGTCAGTGGGAATACGGTTTTTTGCCGCCTTCTCCTCAGGCGGTCTGGGGGGAAATCCTCCATCAGGAAAGCGATTACTGCGGTGGAAAAGCTATTTTCCGAAAGGTTCATCTGCATATTCAGCTGAGTGAAGCCTGTACCTTTTCCTTTCCGGTATACCAGGTGCTGCCCAAGGGTGTTTCCCAGCCACCGGTGGTGGTTTTTCTCAACTTCCGGGATGCAGTGCCGGATCGGTATCTGCCCAGTGAGGAAATTTGTGACCATGGTGTGGCGGTCACGTCCTTCTGTTATACGGATGTGACCTCAGATGATGGCGATTTTTCCAATGGCCTGGCGGGTGCGCTGAAAATCGACCGAAGACCTGGCCAGCCAGGCAAGCTGGCACTCTGGGCGTGGGCAGCCAGCCGGGTGGCAGACTGGCTGATAAAGCAGGGGGAGACGGATTCCAAACGCATGGCGGTGGCAGGACATTCCCGGCTGGGAAAGACGGCTTTGCTGGCAGGCGCTATGGATACCCGCTTTGGACTGGTGTGGTCCAATGATTCAGGATGCAGCGGTGCTGCCCTTCACCGGGGCAAGGAAGGAGAGCGAATCTCCGACATCTGGGGCCGGTTTCCGTTCTGGTTCTGTACCGACTTCGCCCGGTATGCCGGACATGAGAGTCAGCTGCCCTTTGACCAGCATGATCTTCTTTCCCTGATTGCACCCCGGCGGCTCTATGTATCCAGCGCCTCGGAGGACAGTTGGGCCGATCCGGTATCAGAATTTCTGGCCTGTGCGGCGGCTCAGAAAGCGTGGGGGGTACAGGGGTTGTCCGGCCTTGGATGTACAGAACCGTTGACTGTTCCGGGATACTGCCATGGCGGTCAGGTCGGTTATCATCTCCGGGCAGGCACGCATTATGTGACCCGGGAGGACTGGCAGCTGTTTTTGAAATTCTCCGGATGGAGCTGTAGAAAATAAAGCAAAAATCTCCTGTAACAGGTTTTTCAGCCTGTCACAGGAGATTTTGTCTATTCAGGGAGCCATTTT
>CALXFL010000159.1 GCA_944387515.1 uncultured Clostridia bacterium | reverse complement strand
CTGCTGGAGGGATGCAGCGGCGGCGGCGGACGGTTTGACGCCGGTATGCTCTACTACTCGCCCCAGATCTGGTGCAGCGACAACACCGACGCCATCAATCGCCTGGACATCCAGTACGGCACCTCCTTCTTCTATCCGGTCAGCACCATGGGCGCCCATGTCTCGGCTGTGCCCAACCATCAGACCGGCCGGATCACCCCCCTGGAAACCCGTGCCCATGTGGCCATGTCCGGCAGCTTCGGCTATGAGCTGGACCTGAACACCCTGCCCGAGGAGGAAAAGAAGCTGGTTCCCGGTCAGGTGGAGACCTTCCATCGGTATTATGACCTGACCCATGAGGGCGATTACTACCGGCTGACCAGCCCCGATACCCAGTCCTTCATGTCCTGGGCCTTTGTGTCCCAGGATAAGAAGCAGGCTCTGCTCACCATGGTCATGACCCAGCGGGAGGGCAATCCTCTGGGCGTTCATCTCACCATGGCTGGCCTGGACGACAACACCGCCTACCGCTGCTCCTATAACGGCGTTGTTCACCGGGGCAACGTCTGGAACCGCTGCGGCCTGACCCTGGCAAAGGTGCCGGCTCAGTACGAAAGCATGCTGATTGAATTCACCGCCGTCGAGTGACAGGAGGTTTCTCATGAATAAATGGATTGAAACGCTGGAAGCGCCCTGGACGCCCTTTCCCATTGAGGATCCTAATGCGCTGCCCCACGGCGATATGCCCGGGGACAAAATCCAGATCTGCCAGCAGCAGGTAGAGAAGCTGGCGGTGCTGTTTCCCGCCCTGGAAAAGGAGCTGGCCAAGACCTTCCGGGCCGGTGGAAACAAGGCTGTCGTCGCCCTCTGCGGCGGCTCCGGCTCGGGCAAATCCGGCATGGCGGCCCTGCTGGGCCACTGCCTGCGGCAGCTGGGCATGGGCGTCTACATCCTGTCGGGGGACAACTACCCCCGGCGCATCCCCTGCCAGAACGACGCCGAGCGGCTGCGGATCTTCCGGTGCAGCGGCATCCGGGGACTGCTCACCGCTGGTCTGTACAGTGAGACCGTCCGGACCGAGCTGGAAGCGCTTCAGACTGCGGAGCAGGACGCCGATCCGGCGCTGAGAGGACAGTACCCCTGGCTGGCCGTCTACCAGAACGCTGGCGCCGATGGTCTGACCGGCTATCTGGGCACCCCCCAGGAGCAGGATTTTGACGAGCTTTCCCGGATTCTCGGCCAGTTCAAGAACGGTCAGCCCACCCTCTGGCTCAAGCGGATGGGCCGCACCGAGACCGCCCTCTGGTATGAGGAAGTGGACGTTTCGGAGACCCAGGTGCTGATTGTGGAGTGGACCCACAGCAACAACAGCTGTCTTCAGGGTGTGGATATTCCCATCCTGCTCAACAGTACCCCCCAGGAAACACTGGAATACCGCCGCAGCCGCAACCGGGACGGGGGAGTGGACAGCCCCTTTGTCTCGATGGTGCTGGAAATTGAGCAGCGGCTGCTGGACAGCCAGGCCCACCGGGCCAAAATCATCCTGTCCAAACAGGGTGAGCTGCTGGACTACCGCCAGTACCGCAAGCTGATGGCAGAATAGGAGGAATTCTCATGGCAGAAAAGAATCTTTCGCCCATGCTCAACGCCTATCCGGACAGCATCGGCGGCGATCTCTCCCATCTGGTGGAGGTGCTGAAGCTGCCGGAGATGAAAGGAGTGTTCGGCTCCTTTTACATCCTGCCCAGCCTTTTCCATACCGATCTGGATCGGGGATTTTCGGTGATTGACTACGGCCTCAACCGGCAGCTGGTTTCGCCGGAGGACCTGGAAGCGCTGGAAGAACTGGGGCTCAATCTGAAGCTGGACTTCATCCTCAACCATGCCTCGGTCCTGAGCCCTCAGTTCCAGGACCTGCTGGCCCACGGAGAGGATTCCCCTTACCGGGATTTCTTCATCAACTGGAACGACTTCTGGGCCGGACACGGCACCATGACCGAAGAGGGCTACATCCAGCCCGATGCTGAGATGCTCAGCAAGATGTTCTTCCGCAAGCCGGGCCTGCCCTTCCTGATGGTGCGGATGCCGGACGGAAAGGACGTGCCCTACTGGAACACCTTCTACCAGCAGGTGGACTACCTGCGGCCCACCGTACAGCAGCTGATGAAGCTGACCGGGCTTCAGTACGCCCAGGCGGGCGCCCTTCATACCCTGCTCTGTCAGGGACTGGACGAGGGTAAAAAGCCCGGCGACATCGACTTCGGCGCCTTTGAGGACTGCCGGGAGATTGTCTGTGGCTGGCTGGAAAACCACCGGGAATATCTGGGCCAGATGGACCTGAACATCAAGTCTCCGCTGGTCTGGGACTTTTATGCCGACACCCTGAAAACACTGGCAGGGTACGGCGCCCGGATTGTCCGGCTGGATGCCTTCGCCTATGCGCCCAAGGAACCGGGAGAGGCCAACTTCCTCAACGACCCGGGCACCTGGGACCTGCTGGAGCGGGTGCGGCAGCTGGCCGAGCCCTATCACCTCCAGCTGCTGCCGGAGATTCACGCCTCCTATCAGGAGAAGATCTACCAGACCGTGTCCCGCAAGGGCTACATGACCTATGACTTCTTCCTGCCCGGCCTACTGATTCACGCCATTGAGACCCACAGTGCCGATACCCTCCGCAGCTGGGCGGCTGAGCTGGTGGAGCAGCATATTGACACCGTCAATATGCTGGGCTGCCATGATGGCATTCCGCTGCTGGACCTGCGGGGCCTTATTCCCGAGGAGGAGATCCAGAAGCTCATCGAGATCATCGTGGGACGGGGCGGTTACATCAAGAACCTGGATGGACAGAAGAACATGTACTACCAGGTCAACGCCACCTATTACAGCGCCCTGGGCGAGGACGACCGGAAGATGCTGCTGGCCCGGGCGGTGCAGTTGTTCATGCCCGGAAAGCCCCAGATCTGGTATCTGGATCTGTTTGCCGGCCGCAACGACCACGAAGCGGTGAAGCGGGCTGGTGCCGGTGGACATAAGGAGATCAACCGCACCAACCTGTCCATGGAGGACGTGAAGCTGGCCCTCACCCGTGAGGTGGTGCAGAAGCAGCTGAAGCTGCTTCAGTTCCGCAACAGCTGTCCTGCCTTCCGGGATGGAACGGTGGAGGTGTCGGGAGAGGGCGCCGTGCTGACCCTCACCTGGCGTGGACAGGGCCACACCGCCACCCTCACTGCCGATTTTGAAGCCCTGACCTATCAGGTGGAAAGTGATTTCCCCTTTGAGTGGTAAGGAATTCCTGAAACAAATGAAAGCGCCCCCATCCGGACGGGATTCGTCTGGATGGGGGCGCTTCTGTGTGGGAGGTTTATCATTTTCCGCCTTCCTTTCACAGAAAACCCGGTTGATTGTTGCTTTTTTCAGACAAATTGTTATAATAGAAATGTGTCAAAGGTTGGATGTGCCGAAGCCCTTCCCTGGCAAAGGCTGTCTCAGCCGCTATCTCTCTGAGAAAGGATGTACTATCATGAAAGTAGAAGAAAGAATTGCAGCCCTTGGTCTGACCCTGCCCGAACCTCCCCAGCGGGGCGGTGTGTATACCCCTGTCCGTCCCTTTGGGGACAAGCTGCTGTATGCGTCCGGCTTTGGCCCCGCTGTCAAGGGCGTGGAGCCGGTGCTGGGCAAGCTGGGCCGGGAAGTGACCCTGGAACAGGGCCAGGAGGCCGCACGGCTCTGCGCCCTCAACCTGCTGGCTGCCCTCAAGGCACAGATTGGTGATCTGGACCGGGTAAAGCAGATCGTCAAGGTGCTGGCCTTTGTGGCATCGGACGACGAGTTCTATATGCAGCCCCAGGTAGCCAACGGCGCCAGCGAGCTGTTTGTCCAGATCTTCGGGGAGGAAGCGGGACTTGCGGCCCGTTCTGCCGTGGGCATGAATGTGCTGCCCGGCAACATCCCGGTGGAAGTGGAAGCCCTGATTGAGCTGAAGGACTGATTCTGTCTGAATGGAGAAAAGCAAGATGAACGTCAACTCCCATTTGCAGCCCGCCGTTGCCGCCGTGGATGAATCCGTCACCATGGACAACACCCTGTCTTCCAAAAAGGAAATGCCCTCCCGCAACCGCCCTGAGGATCTGGTCTGGCTTCAGGACGCCGGCATGGGCCTGTTTATTCACTGGTCGCTGGATGCCCAGCTGGGCTGTGTCATCAGCCACTCGCTGGTGGGTGCCTCCAGGGACTACACCGACCGGTTCTATGAGGAGCTTCCCCGGACGCTCCATCCCAGAAAATGGGATTTCGACCATCTGGCGGAGCTGGCCCGTCTGGCAGGCTTCCAGTATGCGGTCTTCACCACCAAGCACCACAACGGCTTCTGCCTGTGGGACACCCAAACCACCAGCTTCAACATCATGGGGACCCCCTGCGGGCGGGATCTGGTGAAGGAGTATGTGGAGGCGTTCCGGCGGCAGGGCATCCGGGTGGGCTTCTATTTCTCTCCTGAGGACTTCTGCTACCTGAGAAGCCAGGGACTTCCCATCACCCGCACCCCGCTGGAGCCCTACTCCGATGCGGTGATGGCGGGATACCGGGAACTGCTCACCGCACAGATGACCGAGCTGATGACCCGCTTCGGTAAAATTGACGTCATGTTCTTCGACGGCGGCGAAACCATGCGGGACCGGGAGGGCGAGAGCCTTCAGCAGCTCTGCATGAGAATCGCCTGGGATCTTCAGCCCGGCATCCTCATCACCCGTGGCGCCATTCCCACCCCTGAGCAGCAGCTGCCCGGTGTGGGGGTGGATTTTGCCTGGGAGGGCTGCATCACCCTGGGCACCGCCTGGCAGTACCAGCCCACCAACGAGCAGTACAAAACCGGCCTGCATGTGATCCGGCTGCTCACCGAGACCCGGGCCAAGGGCGGCAGCCTGCTTCTGAACATCGGCCCCGATGCGGATGGGGAGCTCTGCCGCGCCCAGGAGGACATCCTCCGGGAGCTGGCCCTGTGGCACTTCATCAACCAGGAGGCCCTCCACAACACCCGCCCCTGGGTCATCACCAACGAGGAATCCACCTGGCTGCTGCGAGCCAAGGATGGTTTCGCCGTCTATGCGGTGCTGTTTGACGTGAAGGACTGGGATCGGGGTCAGCGCCGGGAGTTTGTACTCCGGTCGGTGCGGGCCACCGAAAAGACCACTGTGGAGGTGCTGGGTCAGTCGGGAGAACTCACCGAATACCGCCCCGACCTGGACGCCCACACCTACTGGGAGCAGCGGGATGACGGCCTGCACATCTCGGCCATGCACGCCCAGCGGATCTACTGCGGCGGCCAGTGGCGCAATCCGCTGGTGCTGAAGGTTACCTATCCGGAGGCCGCCTTCTCTCCGATGCTGGTGGAGACGGATCACGACCGGTTGACCCAGGATGGGGAAGCGGTGACCCTCTTTGCCCGGGTGGAGACCATGGGCAGCTTTGACCGGGCGAAACTGGCCTTTGAGCTGCGGGAATACCCCGGCTTTGCCTTCTCCTCCTATGAAACCGGCTGGCAACAGCTGGA
>CALXFL010000158.1 GCA_944387515.1 uncultured Clostridia bacterium | reverse complement strand
GAGTTCAGCATACCGGAAGGTGTTTCAGCAACACGGGGCGGCGGATTGCCATCCTGAGGACGAAGAGTCATACCCTTACAGGAAATACCGCCCAGACGGGACAAAGGATACATTTTCTCATATTCTCTTCCAAAGCCAAAGGCACCAGAAGCAGGAATGACCGGATTTTTAAAGGAAACCCCGGCAACCTCTACCCGTAAATCTGCCATCAGAAGGACACCTCCTTGCTATTAAAGACAGGGCCATCCTTACAGACATGGGAGTAACCCTCTGTTCCATTCTTTTTCGTCTTGCAGGCACATACCAAGCAGGCTCCTACGCCGCAGCCCATCCGTTCTTCCAGAGAAATCTCGCAGAGAATTCCCTTTTCCTCTGCCATACGGGCCACTGCCTTGAGCATAGGCATGGGGCCACAGGCACAGATGATATCCGGTGTTTCATGGGTCAGCAGTTCTTCTAAAGCGCCAGTGACAAAGCCAGCACGGCCCGCTGTACCGTCATCGGTACAAAGGACAGTCTGCACACCGGCCTTTTCAAAGTCCTCCTTGAGGATAACCGCTGACGCATTGCGGAAGCCGATAATGGCAGTCGCATTGGCGCCGTAGTGACGGGCTGTCTGAAGCAGGGGCGGAACTCCGATGCCGCCGCCAATTACCACGGCCTTTTTGGAGGGATCCAGCAGTGTAAAACCATGTCCCAACGGAGCAAGAATGTCAATCAGTTCTCCCTGATTCAAGCGGGCAATTGCTTCTGTTCCATCGCCCCGGATTTCGAATACCAGCCGAATGGTTCCAGCTTCAGGATCAATTCCGCAGATGGAAATGGGACGGCGAAGCTGAAAGCCAGTGGCTTTCACATGGGCGAACTGACCGGCAGATGCTTCTTTTGCAATTTCCGGACAGAGAATGGTCAGATCAAAAATGTTTTTCGCCAGATTTTTCTTTTGAACAATGGGAAAAAGTCCCTGGGTATATGGCATATCACTGCCTCCTGTCTTATAGGCTTAATTACATTTATTGTAACATAGGATTCAAGTAAAATCAACTGTTATCCCCGCAGATATGCTGATTTTGAAAAAACGGTCCGAAAGGTATAGACCCATCGGACCGTTCATATGACACTTTTTATTTGATGAAGGCTTCAGACAGTGCATTCATGGCCTTGACACCAAGATCCTTGCTGATGAGCACAGAAATCTTGATTTCAGAGGTAGAAATCATCTGGATGTTGATGTTGGCCTCGTACAGAGCCTCAAACATCTTGGCAGCAACACCAGGATTGGACTGCATGCCAGCGCCTACAATGGAGACTTTAGTTACATCGGTATCCACTTCGATGCTATGGGCACGGAGCAGATTCTGTTCTGCCTTCAGCAGTTCCAGGGCGGTATCGCAGCTGTCGGTAGGAACGGTGAAGGAAATATCCTTGGTTCCATCACGACCGATGGACTGAAGAATGATGTCTACATTGATCTTCTTGGCAGCCAGCAGAGAGAAAATCTTGAAAGCGATACCAGGTTTGTCAGGCAGGCCAATGACCGCAATCCGTACCACATCATCATCTTTAGCTACGCCCTTAATCAACAGTTTTTCCATTTTGGTCACCTCTTTGACTTTTGTACCAGGAACCCGCTCCAGACTGGAACAGACCTCCAGTTTAACATTGTATTTTTTGGCCATCTCTACCGAACGATTATGAAGCACCTGAGCACCACAGGAAGCAAGCTCCAGCATTTCGTCGAAAGAGATTTCATCCAGCTTCTGTGCGCTGGGAACCAGTCTGGGGTCGGCGGTATAGACACCGTCTACATCGGTATAGATCTGGCAAAGGTCTGCTTTCATAGCAGCAGCAATGGCAACAGCGCTGGTATCAGAACCACCCCGTCCCAAAGTGGTGATATCGTCAAAACGATTCATTCCCTGGAAGCCGGTGACAATGACGATTCTCTTGGAATCCAACTCCTTTTCCAGACGCTCGGTATCAATCCGTTTGATTCTGGCTTTGGAGTAGTTGGAGTCGGTGTGGAAACCACACTGATGACCATTGAGGGAAATAACAGGATAGCCCATGCTCTGGATAGCCATGGCCAGCAGTGCAGCCGAAATCTGTTCGCCAGTGGACAAAAGGGCATCCATTTCCCGCTTACTGGCATTGGGGTTAACCTCTTTAGCCTTTTCAATCAGGTCATCTGTAGTGTCACCCTGAGCAGAGACAACAGCGATAACGCTGTTTCCGGTTTTGTAAGTGTCGGTAATGATCCGGGCGACATTGAAAATTCTCTCGGTATTCGCCACAGAGGAACCGCCAAATTTTTGTACAATCAGTCTCATAACTGCCTCCATTTCAATGGCGTTGGCCATTATATTTTCTCTTTATGGGTTCAATAATCCAAAACCCGGATCATGGAACGCAAGGTTCCAGATTTCAGTTGGCTGAGCTTCTCTTCCAGCTGATATTCGGTCATTTCTCCTGTTACCAGTGCCAGCTCATTTTCCGGCTGTCCGGATCGGGCCAGATATTCCACTTCACCAAACAGACGATCAATCTCCTGCCGGGCTTCAGCAGCCTGAGAAGCAGAAAGACGAATGTAAAAACGAAGCGGCGCAGTTTTGTAATCCGCCATATGGTTTTCAGGAGAATCATCCCAGCTGAGAGATTTGCTGGTACAACTGGCCTTGGCGATGTCGATGATATCTGCCACGACTGCGCTGGCAGTAGGAAATTTTCCTGCTCCCCGTCCGTAGAACACCACGTCGCCAGTGGCGTCACCACGAATCAGGATGCCATTGAACACATCATTGATGTTGGCCAGCTGGCTGTGTTTTTCCAAAATGGCGGGAAATACAGTCGCTACCATCTTTCCGTCTGCCAGCTTTTTGGCACGGCCAATCAGCTTAATGACACCACCCCAGGAATCAGCATAAGCCACATCGTTGAGATCCAGCCCGGAGATTCCTTCTGTATGAACCGTGTGGGGATATACATGATGGCCAAAAGCCAAAGATGCGAGAATGCAGATCTTCCGGCAGGCATCGTGACCATCCACATCAGCGGAAGGATCCCGCTCAGCATATCCCAGCTCCTGTGCCTGATGAAGTGCCTCGTCAAAGGGCATCTGCTCTTCAATCATCTTGGTGAGGATATAATTGGTGGTACCATTGAGAATACCAGCTACCTCACTGATTTCATTGGCTGCCAGACACTGATGCATGGGACGGATAATGGGAATGCCGCCGCCTACACTGGCTTCAAAGAAGAAGTTGACATTATGTGCTTTGGCTGTCTGTAAAAGCTGAGCACCCTTGGCGGCTACCAGCTCCTTATTGGAAGTCACTACACTTTTGCCATGTTCCAGCAGGGAACGCACAAACTCAAATGCCGGAGAAAGTCCTCCCATCACTTCAGCCACAATGGAGATTTCCGGGTCTTCCAGAATTACCTGAAAATCCTTGGTGAATTTATCGTGATAGGGTGTATCGGGAAAATCCCGGATATCTAAAATATATTTGACCTCGATCTCCTGTCCAGCTCGGTCGGTGATGCTCTTATGATTTTTTGTTAAGAGCTCCACGACGCCAGAGCCCACAGTACCGTGGCCCAGAACCGCTACCTTTACCATACATACAATCCTTTCCCTGCGTTTTATTATATTCCCTTCACCGAAACGACGCCATAAATAGAGGAAAGGCTTTTCAGAATCTCGTCCGGATCCAGCTCGTCCCGATTGATGCGGACGCTGATGGTTACCACCGCCACGGTATCCACTGGAATGTTCTGGTTGACGGTCAGAATGTTGGCTCCCATTTCATAAAGCTGCTGAAGCACCCGGGACAATACACCGGGCTCGTCCGACAGCCGCATATACAGGGTACTCAGCTGGCCATTGGCCTTATCCTCGTACACCTGAACATTATCTTTGTACTTGTAGTACGCACTACGGGAGATGCCCACCATGCGGCAGGCATCAGAAGAATTCTTTGCCTTGGCCTTGGAGAGCAGACGCTTTGCCTCAATGACCTTCAGAAAGACAGCCGGAAGCACATCTGCACTGACGATGAGAAAACGGGGTTTATCGCTCATGAGAACCTCCTGGTTTTTCAACGATTTCCACTTTATGAAAACAGTTGTAAATTGGTCAAAAACAAATATATCACTTTGTTTCCTTTTCTTCAACGTCAAAAAACAGCCATTATTTGAAATAAACCCATATTTTCAGAGATTATTGCAATATTTTCCCATAATGCTTTGTTTTTTGCCGGTTTTTAGAAGAGAATATCAAAAATTTCATTTTATTGGATACATTTTCCTGATTTTTGTCTATCTTTTCAAAATATTTGAGCGTTTGCCGTCGGATTTCCGGGGTTAAAGCCAGAAGTCCCAGCAGATTGGGTGCAGCCATGAGGAAATTAAGCAGATCAGACAGTCTGAAAACCGTTTCCAACCGGCATACTGTTCCCGCTGCAACGACAACTGCACAAATCAGTCGATAGACATTACAGGCTCTTTTCTTTCCGCCCAGGTAGGACAGTGCAGCCTCTCCATAATAACTCCAACAGAGAATACTGGAAAAGCCAAAGACAAAAGAGGATATTCCCACAAAGAGTGCAGCGCCCTGTCCCCAGAAATGTCCGAAAGCCGCTACTGTCAACCCATAACTGACCGTATCCAGGCAACCAGACAGAAGAATAACTGCCGCTGTCAGGGTGCACATGACAATGGTGTCCAGAAAGACTTCTACCACGCCCCAGGCGCCTTCTTCCACCGGAGAGCGGGCAGACGCAGCGCCATGGACAATGGGAGCAGACCCCATACCCGCTTCATTGGTAAAGACCCCTCGGACCATTCCGGTCCGCAGCGCTCTGGAAGTCAGAAAGCCCAGTCCCCCGCCTGAAGCACCGGTAAAGGAAAAAGCATCGGCGATAATAAGGTGAAGCAATGCGGGCAGCTGATCCAGACGCGGCAACAAAATGCCCAGTGTTCCACCCAGATATAACAAGCCCATAACAGGCACCAGCCACTGAGTCAGGGTGCCAATTCTCTGAATACCGCCCATGAGTACTGCCAGCAAAAGTGCTGCCATAACCATTCCAGTTACCCATGGAGGCAGATCCAGACAACCGGAAAGCGCATCCGCAGCCGCTCCCGCCTGTGCCAGGCAACCGATACCAAAAGAAGCAGCAAGACAGCTGCCTGCAAAAAAGATACCTGGCAGTACAGAACCAAAGGCCGCTTCCAGGTAATACATGGGACCACCGGCATAACTGGTGCCGTTTTTTCGCTGATATCGAATGGCAAGCAGGATTTCGCTGTATTTGAGCACCATGCCAACCAAGCCACAGACCCACATCCAGAAGATCGCACCTGGTCCACCCACTGTCAGAGCGACGGCAACACCTGTGATATTTCCAGTTCCCAGAGCTCCAGCCAGCGCCGTGGCCGACGCCTGGAAGGAGGATAGTCCCCCCTTTCCAGCAGGACGAAGCTGCCTGATGGCCGTTTTCAATACCCACAGGGGGCGTCTCAGTGGCATCCCTTT
>CALXFL010000157.1 GCA_944387515.1 uncultured Clostridia bacterium | reverse complement strand
ATGGGAGCATTTTTTTCTACCTCATCGCCATAGGCTTTCTTGAACCACTCGCCTAGCGAGTGGTTTTACTTATACAACCAAAAAACCCGCAACCATGCAGGTTGCGGGATTCATCTTGGAGCTGTTAACCGGATTTGAACCGGTGACCTCGTCCTTACCAAGGACGTGCTCTACCTACTGAGCCATAACAGCATCTTTTGTTTTCTCTCGTGACAGCTTTTATATTCTATCACATCTTTTCGATTCTGTCAAGCTTTTTTTGAGATTTTTTTGAAATCTTTTTTTCAACTCTCAGAAACCGTTCGTTGATTGCCTTCAACGATAATAGAGTATACCAGAGGAGACGACTTTTGTCAACCCCTTTTTTGAAAAAAGTATTTTTTTCTTTTTGGTTGCCGTTGACAAGGGCTGGAAAACGTGATACTCTGTTTATAGTTGCATGCGCAACAAATAGGAGGCGTATTTGAAAATGGATTCTTTTATGAAGTACATTGCCCGCACCACTCGATGCAGCAACAGCTATCGGGACCGGGTACTGGCGGATACCGGCCTGACTGGTCCCCAGTGTCCCTATCTGATCCGAATCTGCCGGCAGCCTGGCATCTCCCAGGATCATCTGGCTGGCATGCTCTATGTAAGCAAAAGCAATGTCACCCGTCAGCTGGAACGAATGGAGAGTAACGGTTTTGTTACCCGTTCTCCCCTGCCCTCTGACCGTCGGGTCATGCAGGTATTCCCCACTGAAAAAGCCCAGGAATTGATGCCCCGGATCCTCCAGCTGTTTGACGACTGGAACCATATCCTCACCCAGGGGATGACAGAGGAAGAACAGACGTTGCTCCTCTCGCTATTGGAGCGGCTCTATGCCAATGCGGAAAGTGCTGTGGACGAAACCGGTTCTGCAAAATGAAAGGGTGATGGACTGTGCACCGGATTGCGGGATATCTGCGCCCCTACCTTTTTCGAATGTGCGGGGGGCTGACTGTAAAATTCATTGGCAGCATCATGGACCTGTTGCTGCCCTACATCCTGGCCCACATCATTGACGATGTGGCACCCACACGCAGTGTCTCCATGATTCTCTGGTGGGGCATTGTCATGATTTTCTGTTCCGTCATCTGTGTTTCCTTTAATATTATCGCAAACCAGATGGCTTCCAGCGTTGCCCGGGACACCACCAGAGCTGTCCGCCGGGATCTCTACCACAAAATCATGACGCTCTCCTGCCGTCAGACCGACGAGGTAGGCATTCCCTCCTTGATTTCCCGGTTGACCTCCGATACCTATAACCTGCACAACATGATCGGTATGATGCAGCGGCTGGGTGTCCGGGCGCCAATTCTGCTGCTGGGCGGTATCATCGTCACCCTGCTGCTGGATGTCCGCTTGGCGATGGTTTTGATTGCGATGCTGCCCCCGATGGGCCTGATTATCTGGTACATTACCAAAAAAGGAATTCCGCTGTACACCATTTTACAGCAAAAGGTGGATCAGATGGTTCAGGTCGTTCGGGAAAACGTAGTCGGCATCCGGGTCATCAAAGCGCTGTCCAAAACCGAATATGAAAAGGAACGGTTTGCCCGAATCAGCCAAAAGGTCGTGGAGCAGGAACAACAGGCCAGCATGGTCATGGCCGTCACCAATCCGTTGATGAACCTCTCCCTGAATCTGGGTATGACTATGGTCATTTTGGTGGGCGCCTTCCTGGTAAACCAGGATCTTAGCGAACCCGGCAAAATCATGGCCTTCCTTAACTATTTTACGATCATCCTCAATGCCATGCTCTCCATTTCCAGAATGTTTGTGGGTTATTCCAAGGGTACTGCTTCAGCAGGCCGGATTGCCTTTGTTCTGGATCTGCCTGAAGATCTGACCTGCCTGCCCCCGGACCATCAGGAAACCGACGACCATGTCCGGTTCGACCATGTTTCCTTCTCTTATCTGGGCCAGCGCGAAAATTTACAGGATATCAGCTTCTCTCTGAAGCAAGGTGAGACACTGGGCATCATCGGCGCCACCGGCTGCGGCAAAACCACCATTGTACACCTGCTGATGCGGCTCTACGACTGCACCAGCGGCTCTATCCGGATCCACGGAGATGATATCCGCTCCATTCCTCCTGAAAAGCTGCACACCATGTTTGGTGTCGTCTTCCAGAATGACGTGCTCTTTGCCGATACCATTGCTGAAAACATCTCTTTTGGCCGGGATCTGAATGAGGAAGCGCTGGAAGCCGCCGCCGAATGGGCGCAGGCAGCAGAGTTCATTGAAGAACAGGACGAGGGACTCTCCCATGAGCTGACCATCCGGGGCAGCAATCTCTCCGGCGGCCAACGGCAGCGGCTTCTCATCTCCCGGGCACTGGCTGCAAAACCGGAAATTCTGATTCTCGACGACGCCTCCAGCGCACTGGACTATAAAACCGATGCGGCACTTCGCCGGGCCATCCGGGAAAATTTCTCCGGAACCACTACCATCATCATCGCCCAGCGCATCAGCTCGATCATGCAGGCGGACCATATTCTCGTTCTGGAAGATGGGCAGGCCATCGGCTATGGAACCCACCAGCAGCTGCTGAGCAGCTGTGAAAGCTACCGGGAGATCAGCCGCTCCCAGCTGGGAACCATCGATGCCACTGGACAGCGTGCAGAAAAAGGAGGGACAGCTGTATGACAGGGATGCCAGGCAGACAGAATGTCTCACTGCAAAAAGGAACACCGCCCAGACTGCGGGAAAAGCCAACCGCCACCCTGCGGCGGCTGGGCCGGTATCTGCTTCGTTTCAAGGGCCTGCTGGCGGGTGCCGCCATCCTGACACTGGTCAGCAATCTGCTGGCACTAGTGGCTCCTTCCCTGTCAGGCAAGGCCATCGACGCCATTTCTCCCGGTGCAGGAAAGGTGGATTTTCCCCAGGTCTTTCTCTTCTGCGGCCTGATGGGAGGTTTTTACCTGGTATCCTCCCTTCTCTCCTACCTGCTTTCCATTCTGATGATCCGTCTTTCCAGACAGGTCTCCTATCAGATGCGCCGGGATCTCTTCAACCGGCTGGCAGACCTACCGGTCAGCTATTTTGACCGGCATCAGACCGGCGATATCCTCAGCAAGATCTCCTATGACATCGATACGGTGAACACCTCTCTTTCCAACGATCTGTTACAGATCTGCACCAGCATGATCACCGTCATCGGTTCCTTCATCATGATGGCCCGGATCTCCCCGCTGCTGCTGCCCATCTTTCTGGTGACAGTCCCCATCTCGATTTTCCTGACCCGTTACCGTTCCCGCCGGGTACGTCCTCTTTACAGCATTCGCTCCGCCAAACTGGGTGAGCTTAACGGCTATACCGAGGAATCCATCTCGGGTCACAAGACCATCAAAGCCTACCATCAGGAAGCAACGATGGAAAACCGATTTGCCCAGCGCAACGAGGAGGCAGTAAGTGCTTACTACCGGGCAGAATACTATGGCGCCGCCAACGGCCCCATGGTCAACTTCATCAACAACCTCTCCCTTTCTCTGATTTCGGTACTGGGTGCGCTGCTGTTTATTGGCGGTAGGCTCTCCCTGGGTGATGTATCGGCCTTCATTATCTATTCCCGCCGCTTTTCCGGCCCCATCAATGAGATGGCCAACATCATCAGCGAGCTGCAATCTGCCCTGGCTGCCGCTGAACGGGTCTTCCGCACCATGGACGAAAAACCAGAACCCGCTGATGTGCCCGGTGCCCTTCCTCTTCCTCATAAGGAAGGCCGGGTAGAGATGTCCCACATCCGTTTTGGCTATCTGCCGGAGCAGGAAATCATCCATGATCTTTCACTGGAGGCGCCAGCAGGCAGCCTCACCGCTATTGTCGGACATACCGGTGCCGGTAAAACCACCCTGATCAATCTGCTGATGCGATTCTACGACCCACAGGGAGGCGTGATCTCTATTGATGGTCATGACATCCAGCAGGTCACCCGAAAGAGCCTGCGGCTCTCCTACGCCATGGTGCTTCAGGATACCTGGCTCTTCTCCGGCACCATCCGGGATAACATCGCCTACGGCCGTCCGGATGCCACAATGGAAGAGGTTGTAAAAGCGGCCAAGGCTGCCCGTATTCACAACTACATCATGGCACTTCCTCAGGGCTATGATACCCTCATCACCGAGGATGGCATCAACATCTCTCAGGGACAGAAGCAGCTGATGACCATTGCCAGGGCTATGCTACTGGATGCCAATATGCTGATACTGGATGAAGCCACCTCCAACGTGGACACCCGCACCGAACAGCAAATTCAGAGTGCCATGCGGCAGCTGATGAAAGATAAGACCTGTTTTGTCATTGCCCACCGGCTTTCCACCATTCAGAACGCCGACAACATTCTGGTGGTGGACGGCGGTGACATTGTGGAACAGGGTACCCACGCCCAGCTTATGGCAAAGGGCGGCATCTACGCTGGCCTCTATCAGTCCCAATTTCAGTAAAAAAATCCGGTGTCCCAGGGCATACCGCCCGGAAGGCACCGGATTTTTTTGCTTTTTTTCAAAAAACAGTTGACACTTCCCCTGGGGTAGATGCTATGCTGAAAGCGAAAAGGAGGGGTTTTGATGAAAATCAAAGAGGTCTGCGACAAAACGGGATTGACGGAACGGGCTGTCCGACTCTATCTGGAAAAAGGACTGGTACATCCTCAAAGCCAATGGCGGCAAGGCAGAACCTACCACGACTACCAGCAGCAGGATATCCAGCGGCTGACTGAAATCGCCGCCCTGCGGCGGGTGGGCTTTTCTCTGGAAGAGATTGCCGCCCTGCTGCAACAGAACCAACAAGTGGACATCATACTTGAGCATCACTGCCGCAAGCTGGAAGAAGAAACCCGTCAATCTGAACAGCAGGCTCAGCTGCTGGGTCAGCTTGCAGAGACCAGTTGGCCGGACGGCAGCACCCTCGCCCGGGCCATCCTGCGGGCAGATACGTCAAAGGTTCCAGTGGATACAGAGCCTGATTTTGGCCGGGCAGACACCCTCACCCGGGAGGAAAAGCAGCAGCTGGCCCGTCAGGTGAAGCATCGGATGGAACAGGCAGACCGGCGCCGGCACCTGATCCGGAAATGGGGCGGGATCACAGCAGCCCTACTGGTACTATTGGGAAGCATTGCCGGATACCAGCTCTGGCAGGAATATCAGCCTTTGAGTATGTATACGACGATGGCCGGCCCGGTGCAATTTTCTCCGCCAACCTGGCAGAAAGACGAAGAAGATCAAGTCCAGATGACTGCCCGGGTGACCCTGCCGGAACAGGGCCTTGACTTTTTAGGGGTATTTCGGGAGGCCAGCGGTTCGGCGCTTTGCAAGGGGTATTTCCCCGATACGGATTATGCCGCTATTTCTATCCGGGTGGACATTCCCCGCCGGACAGCCCGGGAGATGGGACTGATGCAGGGAGAATTCCTGGATTTCCAGAAGGTATGGGAACAGATTGCAGCAAATGACCGGTTCTGTCTGCGCTATCTCACGGTAGAGGATTACCAGGCAGAGCTGTCATAGGCTCTACGAAAAAAGGATTGCCGCAAGATGCGGCAATCCT
>CALXFL010000156.1 GCA_944387515.1 uncultured Clostridia bacterium | reverse complement strand
TTTTTTGTTTGTTACAGCACCAATTTACAGAATGCCTCAGAACTCACTCCAGGGCACACTGGCAGCCGCCTCAAGAAAATAAGAGGGCGCTGTGGCAAAGGTCAGCCGTTCAAAATCCCGGACGGGCATAATCTCCTTCAAAAAGGGAAGAGACTCTGTCAAATGGTTGGGACGCACACCAATTACCGGATCAGTCAACAACTGAAACCCGAAGTCCGTATAGAGCTTGATGGCACGAAAGCTGCCAGGCTGGGTATGGAGAAATACCGGATAGTCCTCCGGGCGCAGATCCCGCAGCACAGCCGAAAGCAGGCTTCTTCCCAGACCCTGTCCTTCTGCTTCTTTCTTGATTTTGAACCAGTGAACCGTGTTGATGTTTCCATAGGCAGGCCAAAGAAAACAACTTCCCAGAAGAGTATCGCCCCGATACAGCATCAGGCAACGTTCAAAAAACAACTCCTGCCGGGGCAGATAGACCTGATCGAAAAAGCGCTGCATTTCCTCCCGATGAGCCTGAAAAGTGGCTTCATCGTCAAAGTGAAGAGCCATCCACTCTTCCAGCTGTTCCGGTTGACAAAGGCGCAGTTCATATCCTTCTGGCATGGGACGAAAGGCCTCTTCCACCGGATGGGGGCACATCATAAAAAGATTTCCATCTGGAATATGCATGGTAAAATCTCCCGTATAAAGCAAACGGCACAGCTTTTGCTGTGCCGTTTTGAGTATCAGGTGCAGAATCAGGCCAGTCTGGCTTTCAGTGCCTCCAGCTGCTTGCGCATTTCAGCAGGCAGTTTGCTGCCGAACTTGGCGTAGAAAGCTTCGATGCCGGTGCCTTCTCTGGTGATGTCTTCCATCCAGGACTCCTTGTCCACGCTGAGCAGGTCCTTGATGGTCTCGAGGCTGATATCCAGGCCCTCGATGTTAATGTCTTCGGGTTTGGGCTCGTAGCCGATGGGAGTCTCAACAGCGTCAGCAGTGCCTTCGCAGCGAGCCAGGATCCACATCAGAACGCGCATGTTGTCGCCGAAGCCCGGCCAGATGAAGTGGCCTTCGCTGTCGGTACGGAACCAGTTAACATGGAAGATCTTGGGAGCCTTGTCGCCCAGCTTCTCGCCCATGTCCAGCCAGTGCTGCCAGTAGTCGCCCATGTTGTAGCCGCAGAAGGGCAGCATAGCCATGGGGTCACGACGAACAACACCAACAGCGCCAGCAGCAGCAGCGGTGGTCTCAGAAGCCATGATGGAGCCTACGAAGGTACCATGCTTCCAGTCGAAGGACTGGTACACCAGGGGAGCAGTCTTAGCACGGCGGCCGCCGAATACGATAGCGGAAACCGGCACGCCCTGAGGATTGTCAAACTCGGGGCTTACGCAGGGGCAGTTCTTAGCAGGAGCGGTAAACCGAGAGTTGGGATGAGCCAGCTTGTTGCCAGCAGCCACATACTCGGGACCATTGACCTTGGCGCCCTTCCACTCGGTGGCGTCCACAGGAGGATTCTTGTCCAGGCCCTCCCACCAAACAGTGTTGGTCTCGTTGTTCAGAGCAACGTTGGTGAAGATGGTGCCTTTCTCGGTGGTATGGAGGGCGTTGGGGTTGGACTTCAGGTTGGTGCCAGGAGCAACGCCGAAGAAGCCATTCTCGGGGTTGATAGCCCACAGACGGCCGTCATCACCCTGACGCAGCCAAGCGATGTCATCGCCGACGGTCCAGACTTTGTAGCCCTGTTTGGCGTAGATTTCGGGCGGAATCAGCATGGCCAGGTTGGTCTTGCCGCAAGCAGAGGGGAACGCAGCACAGATATACTTGGTCTCGCCCTGAGGATTCTCGATGCCCAGGATGAGCATATGCTCAGCCATCCAGCCCTCGTTCTTGCCCTGGTAGGAAGCGATACGCAGAGCGAAGCACTTCTTGCCCAGCAGCACGTTTCCGCCGTAGCCGGAGTTGATGGAGCAGATGGAGTTCTCTTCGGGGAAGTGAACAATGTAGCGTTTCTGATCGTCCAGATCAGCTTTGGCATGCAGGCCACGAACGAAGTCGTTGGACTCGTCGCCCAGCTGCTCGAAAGCACGCTTGCCTACACGGGTCATGATGTCCATGTTCAGGACAACGTAGATGGAGTCGGTTACCTCAACGCCAACCTTGGACATCTTGGAGCCGATGGGGCCCATGGAGTAAGGAATAACATACATGGTCTTGCCTTCCATGACGCCATAGTACATGGGAGTCAGCATGCCATGCATCTCCTGGGGAGATCTCCAGTTGTTGGTGGGGCCTGCGTCTTCCTTCTTGGTAGAGCAGATAAAGGTTCTGTCCTCAACGCGGGCAACGTCGTTGACAGCGGTTCTGTGGTACATGCAGCCAGGGAGTTTCTCCTGGTTCAGCCACATCATTTCGCCGGTAGAAACAGCCTCGTCCCGCAGGGCCTGGAGCTGTTCCTCGGAGCCGTCGATCCAAACCACTTTAGCGGGTTTGCAAAGGGCTACCATCTCGTCAACCCAAGCGAGAACATTTTTGTTGTTGGTAAGCATTTCAAAGTTCCCCTTTCAATGGTTTTTTTGAAAATTCAAATAGTTGAACATTCAAATTTTCCACATCTACTATTATACTTTGGTTTCGTCAAAAAATCAATAGCCAATCTGTGAATAATCTAACAGACTTCGGTGCGATGATGGCTTTGAAGCAAAACTCCGGCAAAAGCTTAAAAAAGAAGAAAAATATTTCCTGATTTTTATGAAAATATAACGGAGAGTGCAACCAAATCCGCTTATGCCGTGTATATAGAATGTGGGAGCAAGGAAAGAAAACCACAATGAAGGTCTGTAATGGCACCTCTTTGCAGCTTCCTTTTCCCGAAACTGTACGGCTGATACTGCTGGAAAGGTTTGGCCGTATCAATAAATTGTCATATCAATATCAGAAGGAAGGGTGAATTCTCATGAAAAAACCGGTTCGTATACTTTCTCTGGCTCTGGCTGTAGTGCTGGTTCTGGGGGTGGGAACAGGATGCAGCAGCAAATCCACAGACACGAACGCCGCCACAGTGAGCAATACAGCCACCGCCTCCGACTATTCCTATGGTGAAGCTGGCCGGGAAACTGCCCAAGCTTCGCCTGAATTGGCAGATGGAGCAGCCATGCAAACAGCAGATACCGCAGGTAATGGCGGTCAATCCGGCAGTGAAATTCCCGACGAAAAGATTGTCCAATACCTGACCTACGACATGGAAACGCTGAATTTTGACGAGACCCTGTCCGGACTGGAAAAGCTCTGCACCGAATTGGGTGGATACATCCAGGAATCCAGCCGGAGCGGCGAGGGAATCAACCGCCAGGGACTGCGGGACGCCTACTATGTTCTGCGCATCCCCAGCGGCCGGCTTTCTGATTTCCGGTCCGGAGCCGACGGCATCGGCACTGTCGTACGCCTTTCCACCAATACTGAAAACATCACCGAACAGTATTATGACACCGAATCCCGTCTGACCAGTCTCCGCACCCAGGAAAAAAGGCTGCTGGAACTGATGGAAAAGAGCGAAACCCTCACCGATGTGATTGCCCTGGAACAGGCACTGGCAGACGTCACCTGGGAGATTGAATCCCTCACCACCAGCCTCCGCCGGTATGACGCACTGGTGGATTATAGTACCGTTACCGTCAACATCAATGAGGTGGTTCAGTACAGCGAGCCGGATACTACCCCCCGCACGCTGCCCCAGCGAATCAGCACCCAGTTCACCAGCTCGGTCAAGGGACTCATTACCCTGGGAGAGGATCTGCTGGTGCTGGTTGTAGGCGGACTTCCTGTGATCCTGCTGCTGGGCATCATTTTCTGTGTGATTTTCTTCCCGGTACGCCATCAGATCCGCCGGCGCAAATCCAAACAGCTGCCTCCGCCGCCTTCTGACCAGCAAGCACCTTGATGTCTAAAATTGTAAAAAATAAACCGATATGGGATAAACTCCGCAAAATTCATCTGCTGTCCATAAAAACAGCCGGAAACATCCTGTTTCCGGTAGGAAAGGCTTGAAAATCGCCCTCTCTGCCCCCCAAACGGGCAGGAGGGCGATTGACTTTTATTTTAAAAATTGATAAAATAATGACTGCCAGATAACCTGATAATGGGTTTCTGATAGTTCTGCCTGCGACTGATACATGATATGGAGGGAATCACCTTGAATGACGGGCAAACGTGGTTTTTAACAGCACTGATATTGTCCTTTTTGTTATGCGGCTATGTATTTGGCAGTATTTCCGCTATGGTAGGCGTCAACGACGTCACGCTGCGGGAGCGAATGGAAAGAGAAGAACCGGCAGCGAAGCGGCTATATGATTTTCTGCACAGTCCCTTTGGGTTCATGGATCATGCCAGAACCATTGGCTGGATCTTCAACATCATTGCTTCCGCCATTGCCACCACCTGGCAGACGCTGCTCTATCGTGAGCGTCTTTTTTCCGGTTTTAGTGAAGCCGGTGGTATGGCCCTGTCTCTGGTGTTGGCGATTGTTGTGACCATTGTGGTGCTGGTCATCTTTGGTGTCAAGGTCCCGCAGCTGTTGGGAAACCGGTTCTGTGAGACCTGGGGATATCATGCGGTCCGACCGGTGAGGGTCATGTTCTACCTGCTTTCGCCCCTTTGTATGTTTATTCGGTGGATCTCCCGGCTGGTGGGACGCATCTTCGGCGCTGATCCCATCCAGACAGAGGAGTCTATTACCAAGGAAGAAATCCGGATGATGGTGGACGCAGGCAATGAGATGGGTTTCATTGAAGAAAGTCAGAAAGAGATGATCAACAACATCTTCGAATTCGACGACACCACCGCCGGTGAGGTCATGACCCACCGCACGGATATTGTGGCAGTGGATAAGGATGCCCGCATCAGCGAAGTGGTTTATCTGGCTATCAACGAAGGCTTTTCCCGGCTGCCGGTGTATGAAAAGGACCTGGACAATATTCTGGGCCTGATTTATGTCAAGGACCTGCTCTGTCTGGTGGGCTGCAACTCCTCTGACGAATTCAAGGTGTCTGATTTTGTCCGGCCGGTGCTGTATGTGCCGGAATCCGTCAAATGCCGGGCGCTTTTCGCCGAATTCAAAAAACAACAAGCGCATATGGCCGTGGTTGTGGATGAGTACGGCGGTACAGCGGGCATTGTCAGCATGGAGGATGTACTGGAGTCCATTGTGGGCGATATTGAGGACGAATACGACGAGCAGGAGGAAGAGGAAATCCAGCAGCTGGCGGATGGTGTCTATATTCTCGAGGGCATCGTTGAGTTGGAAGAGGTAAGCAAGATCACTCGGATTCCCTTTGAGGAAGACGAAGATCTGGATACCCTCGGTGGGTTCCTGATTCACAAACTGGGTCATATCCCCGATAAGGACGAAAATCCTCAGGTACTCTATGGCGGTTGGCGTTTCACCGTTCTCACCATGGATGAACGGAGAATTGAAAAGGTTCGCCTTCAGCGGATCGAGCCGGAGGAACCGGTGACTGAAGAAGAATAACAGGCAGGGCAGCGTATGAACTGCACCCCATTTGTTAGACAAGTATGATATACTATCTAACAGATGGGGTGATTTATATGCCAAAAGGAATA
>CALXFL010000155.1 GCA_944387515.1 uncultured Clostridia bacterium | reverse complement strand
GTGTAGGTGTGCGCCACGCCAAGCCGGGTGAGCAGCTCGTGGAAATCCCGGTTGGTTTTGACGGCAGCATCTTCACTGCCGCAGGTCATCCAGATTTCCGGCATGGGCAGTCCCCGTTTTACCCGGTCTTCTGCCAGCAGAAACAGGTTATCCGATTTGGACTGCCGGTATTCCTGGGGAGAGCCGAAATTTACAAAGAACTGAATGGCGGCCTGGTAGGCCTCCGGGGTCATCTCTGGTTTCAGCAGTTCCAGCTCGGCCAGACTTCCGGCACCGGCAGCCTGGGGAGGCAGCATCGCCATCCGCTCACATCCCGAGGAGAGTCCGGCTGCATAGCCGAACCGGTCGGCACACCGCATTCCGATTTTCAGAGCACCGTAGCCGCCCATGGAAAGTCCGGCAATGAAGTTCTTTTCCCGCTGTGGGCTGATCTTAAAGTATTTCTGACAGAAGGCCGGTACCTCCTCTGCCACAAAGTCAAAAAAGCGGAAGCCGAAGCGCTGATTGGTGTAGGCGCTGATGTGGGCATTGGGCATGACCACTGCCAGCTTTTTGTCTGCCACATACCGTTCAATGGAGGTGCGGCGCTGCCAGATGGTGTGGTCGTCCGAGGTGCCGTGGAGCAGGTAAAGGACCGGCAGCTCCTCCTCTCCATCCCAGACCGGACGGGCGTTTACGCCGATGCCCTGACTGCCCTCCGGCAGAATCACATCCATTGTCATAGCCATTCCCAGAATCTGGGAGAAGAAATTGACCTGAAGCAGTGCCATGAAAAGACCTCCTTTATTTCTGACGGCTCTTTTTCCCGTAGGCGGTGGGAGAGATGCCCTTCTCCTTTTTGAATACCCGGGAGAAATACAGCGGATCCCGGAACCCGGCGGATACCGCTACCTCACTGATGGTCATGTTGCTGTTTCGCAGCAGGGTGCAGGCCTCCTGAATCCGGTAGCTGGTGAGAAAGCGGGTAGGAGGCATCCCCAGCTCCTGGGAGAATACCCGGTAGAGATGGCTGGCGCTGATGCCGACAAAGTCGGCGATATCCTCGATGGTGATATCCCGGCTGAAATTGCGGCTGATAAACCGGGCCGCCTGATCCACATATTGCCGGGCAGTGGTCTGACGGGGCGGGCTTCCGCCCGGCTCCTCCATCAGAGCGGCCAGAAAGAGATACAGCCCGCCCAGCATCCGGGCCTCAGCCGCAGGGGTGTTGCCCCGGGCTTCATAAATGCGTTTGAGTCCCCGGCGGATCCGGATGGGATTCTCCGGGACCATCACCTGACGGCCATCTGCAAAGGGGGTCAGGCCCATGAGCCGGTGGGCCTCGGTGCCGTTGAAGCCGACCCAGTAGTATTCCCAGGGCTGCTGCTCGTCCGCTTCATAGCTGCATAACAGGCCGGGACGGATCAGGAACAGCTCACCGGCTGAAATTTCCTGCTGGCCGTCGGGGGTTTTCAGGTGTCCCCGCCCTTCGGTGACAAAGTGAAGCAGGTAGTGATCCCGGGTGGCCATTCCCCAGGTATATCCGGGTTCACACCGCTGGTAACCGGTGTTGTAGACACTGAGAGAAAGATTTTCCTTGAAGTCTGCTTTATAGGAAAATTTATACGGATCCTTTTCCATTCAGATGCCCCCTCTCTGTTTTTCATTTTACCGGATTCCCGGGTAAAATGCAAGATTTATCCATGAAAATGATACCCCTGCCGGTTGTCTTTCCGGTTTATTGGGAGTATGATTAAAAGAGAACATTCCCTTGACGGGAGAAAGGATTCGTGAAGATATGAATGCTGCTGCTCTTAAAGAGCTGATCCTTTCCGGCGGACTGGATCAGAAGCTGACTCTGCTGTATGGCGCGGATCAGCTGGAAGCCCAGCATCAGCGGTATGCCGATGCGGTGGATAGTTTTGTGGAGATCTACGGGGATCGGGATAACCTGCGGATCTTTTCTGCACCGGGCCGGACCGAGATCGCCGGCAACCACACCGACCACAACCACGGCCGGGTGTTGGCAGCTTCGGTCAACCTGGATGTAATTGCCATTGCTTCCGCCAACGATTCCGGCGTCATCGCCATCCAGTCCAAAGGCTATAAGATGGACCGGATTGCCGTAGACGACCTGGAGATCAAAGAGGCCGAGATCAACAAGGCAGCCTCCCTGATCCGGGGCATGGCCTCCCGGTTTGTCCAGAAGGGACTGAAAATCGGCGGTCTGGATGCCTACACCACCTCCAACGTGCTGAAGGGATCCGGCCTTTCTTCCTCCGCTGCCTTTGAGGTGCTGGTGGGCAACCTGCTCAGCGGCCTTTACAATGATGGCGCCGTCAGCCCTGTGGAAATCGCCAAGTACGCCCAGTATGCGGAAAACGTCTATTTCGGCAAGCCCAGCGGCCTGATGGACCAGATGGCCTCTTCGGTGGGCAACCTGATTACCATTGACTTTGCAGATCCGGAAGCACCGGTAATTGAGCCGGTGGATTTTGACTTCGCTGCCTTGGGCTGCGCCCTCTGCATCGTGGACACCGGCGGAAATCATGCAGACCTCACCAATGAATATGCCGCCATTCCCGCTGAGATGAAGGCCGTAGCTGCCCTCTTTGGCGAGGAGGTTCTGCGTCCTGTTTCCTATGAAGCCCTGCTGTCTAAAGCCGGTGAGATTCGGGAGAAGCTGGGTGACCGTGCCCTGCTGAGAGCCATTCACTTTGTACAGGAGAACCGCCGGGTGGAGGAGATCGTTGCTGCCCTGCGGAAGGGCGATTACGATCGCTTCCTGACCCTGCTGACCCAGTCGGGCCGCTCCTCCTTCTGCTATCTTCAGAACGTCTACGCCAACATCGCTCCCCAGGAGCAGGGCCTTTCCCTGGCGCTGGCCCTTTCGGAGCAGCTGCTGGATGGCCGGGGAGCCTTCCGGGTTCACGGTGGTGGCTTCGGCGGTACCACTCAGAATCTGGTTCCGCTGGATCTGGTGCCCCAGTTCAAGGAGACCATCGAGTCGGTCTTTGGTGCTGGCAGCTGCCACATCCTGTTCATCCGTCCGTTGGGCGGCACTGAAGTAACGGCCTGAGTTTCAAACTGAAAAAGGAGCGTAATAAAAATGGCTGAACTGAGATACAATCCCATTACCCGTGACTGGACCATGGTGGCTTCCCACCGCCAGAACCGTCCCCAGATGCCCAAGGACTGGTGCCCCTTCTGCCCCGGTTCCGGAAAGGTTCCGGACGAGGGCTTTGAGGTCCTGCGCTACATGAACGATTTCCCCGCCCTGCGGCAGGATCCCCCTGTTCCCGATGACGTGGAAACCACCATGTTCAAGACGGCTCCCGCCTATGGCCGCTGCGAGGTTATCCTCTATTCCGACCAGCACACCGCCTACCTGAAGGACCTGGACAACGACCATGTACATAAGCTGGCCCATCTGTGGCAGGACTGCTTCAACGACATGAAGGCCGACGAGAAGATCAAGTATGTCTTCATCTTCGAGAACCGCGGCGATGTGGTGGGCGTCACCATGCCCCATCCCCATGGACAGGCCTACGGCTACCCCTTCATCCCCAAGAAGCCGGATGAGGAGCGGGAGTCCGCTGCTGCCTACTATGAGGAAAACGACCGCTGCCTGTTCTGCGACTGCCTGGCTGACGAGCTGAAGGACGGCCGCCGGATCGTCTTCGAGAACGATTCCTTTGTGGTGTATGTGCCCTTCTTCTCGCCCATCACCTACGGCGTTCATGTGACCGCCAAGCGGCACCTGCCCGACCTGTCCGCCATGACCGAGAAGGAGCTTTGCGATCTGGGCGAGACCATCCGGGACGTAGCCGGTATGTATGATGCCCTCTTTGACATGCCCTTCCCCTACATGATGTGCATGCACAATGCCCCGGTCAACAGCGGCGACCAGAGCAGCTATCACTATCATGTGGAGTTCTTCCCGCCCATGCGGGCTGCTGACAAGCAGCAGTTCTTCGCTTCCTCTGAAACTGGCGTGGGTGCCTGGTGCAACCCCACCTGCCCCGAGGAAAAAGCCGGCGAGCTGCGGGATGCCTATGCAAAATATCTGGCTGCCAGAAAATAAGAGCTGACAGCGAAAACCGGCCAGGTCCGAAAGGGCCTGGCCGGTTCTGCTTTAGGTTTCGGGTGGGCTGTCCGCTCGCCGGAACATCAGCCGCCGTCCCTCTTTTCCATCCTCTGTGAGGATTCCCAGTTGACAGAGGATCCGCAGCATCATCCGGCTGGTGTTCAGGTCAATGCCGCAGGCACGGGCGGTTTCCCTGGCGCCGAAGCGGCCGGTAAGAGTGTCCGGCAGCAGCTGTCCATAATCCGCCGGGCAGTCCAGCGCCAGCTGGCCCAGCATCTGCAAAGGCACCCGGTCACACCGTACGATTTTCCGTCCCTTCCGGGGAAGCCGGTATTCCTCGGTTTCCAGCAGTACAATCCGGATCCGGAGTCCTGGATGGGTCAGCCACTGTCTAATGGGGTAAAGCTCTTCAAAGAGGTGCTGGGGTTTCTGGTGCCGGGGGGAGCGCCGGCGGCTTAGGAGTTCGCCCTCCGGGCTCAGGTTACAGAGCCACCGGTCGGCTTCTGCCGGCCAGATGATGGTCACCGGACAACAGGGGAGAAAGGCCGCCAGCTTGTCCCGGAGCCTTCCGAACTGGGCGGACTGGATTTCCATGACGCCCTGTTCTCCCACCACATCTGCCACATATCCCCCGATGGAGACTTCCTGTCCATCGGCAAAGGGATTGCAGCAGTATTTCAGCACCCGGTGCACCGATTTTTCTCTCAGGGTGCCGATGCCCTGTCCATGGGTGAGACTGTCTGCGGCCAGCAGCCGGCATCCTTCTGCAAAAAGCGCTGGATCCAGCATCCAGCGCTCAGCTATTAATTCTTTGTCTGTAAAGGAGTTTGTCATGTCTTATTCCTCGTCGCCTGTGATGCTGGCAGGTTATCCCTGCCGGATTCTTCGCACTTCCCAGAAAAGTACCACCCTTCGGGTTGATTCCGACGGCACCCTGCGGATCCGCACCAACAGGCGGATTTCCAACCAGCAGCTGGAACGCTTTGTCCGGGCGCATGAAGACTGGATCCGTCAGGCCCGGGAAAAGGCCGGTACAGCCGCGCAGCAGCCGCTGGAAAATACCATCCGGCTGCTGGGGGAGCCCTGGGAAATCCGCACCGGCTCTCTCTGCCGGGGGGAGGGGTGGCTTCAGGTTCCGGCGGGGGAGGAGGATGTTCGACGCCGTCAGCTGGTCCTTCTTGTCCAGGAAATCACCCGGGAGAAGTGCCAGCAGCGGCTGGCATACTTTGCGCCGCTGCTGGGGTTGGCGGTACCGCCCTTTTCCATTGGCCGCTCCAACAGCCAGTGGGGCTGCTGCCGGAAAAATGGGGCGCTGCGCTTCTCCTGGAAAATTCTGCTGCTGGGAGAGCGGGAGCTGGATTATCTGGTGGTGCATGAGCTCTGCCACCTCCGGGAGTTCAACCATTCAGCCCGCTTCTGGGCCCTGGTGGAGACCCTCATTCCCGATTGGAAGACGGTGGCTCAGCAGATGAAGGAGGCAGCTCTGTCTCCGGCCTTTCAGGTCTGGCGGCCTTACTGAGCCGTTTCCAGACCAAAGTCGATTTTGCCGCCGCTTAC
>CALXFL010000154.1 GCA_944387515.1 uncultured Clostridia bacterium | reverse complement strand
GCCAGCTGACGGTAGGTCCGGTTGGTAAAGGTCTGGTTGACCAGCTGCGGGTGGGATGGGGTCTGTGCCAAAATCGGGAAAGGAATCTTTGACTGTGCCAGTTGACTGGCTTCCCCTAAAGCATTTGGCTCCTGAGTCGGAACAGCGGTTGATTCTGACTCCAACCGCATGACATCGTGAGAAACGGAAGCCACCAATCGGGACATCTCCCGCTGAATCGTCGTGCGGGTGAGGCGCTGTTCCAGAAAGGAAAGAGGCTCCGGCTGTAGCCAGGAAAGGGGCAGCAACGATGCCAGTTTCTCTGATTGCACTGACTTTTGGCCCTGAAAACCTGTTCTGTTCCCCTGAACAGCTGTAACAGCCGTCCGGGAAGGCTGCTGGGGCAATCTGGGCAGAGAACCCAGAAGCTCCGGCAGCCGGTCTGCCAGCATCCGTCCTGCCGTCAACTGCTGTAAAGTCGGTAGCTTTACAGTTTGTTCAGACGCTGTTGCCGTTTTTTCCGGCTGGCTGGCCAGAAACAGGGTTTGCTGCCACTGGGTAAGCCGGTTCAGCAGCGACTGCTGGACTTGTCCAACAGTGGTCTGGTCCTCCAGATAGGCTGCAATCCGGCGGCGGAAGGTCTGATACTGGGTCTGGCTGCGGAACTGCACCAGCCGGGAAAGCTGTTGTTCCACCTGAACATCAGACTGTCCGGCGGAAAAGGGAATCCCCGGCAGATCCAGCGCGCCGCTCCGGGTCAGGTGGGCCAGCAAGCTCTGCCGCTCAGCCGGATTCAGGTCTGCAATCAGACGCCTGCCCTCTTCCCGGCCCCTGCCATCTGCCTTTTCTGCAAAAGCAGTCAACCGCTGCCGTATCCGTTCCTCCTGCCCATTGGATTCCAGCTTCTGGTGAAGGGCTTCCGCTGCCTGCTGAAGCAGGGCAGCAGGGTTGTCGTGTTTCTCCAGCAGATGGGTCAACTGCCGGATCTCGTCCTGGCGCCCCGGATTCCGGCGGGATTCCTGGGGCAGCAGGGTCAAAAGCTCCTTTCGCTCCCCTGGGGGAAGCTGGGGAAGCATCTCCCGGAAAAAGCGTCCCAACCGGCGGGATTCTCCCTTCTTTGAGGAGACCGGCGAAACGGATGTTGTCTGTTCCGCCCAATCCACAAACTGTTCCAGCCTGGTGCGTTCGGTACGAACCAATATCCGGGTCAGCTGTTGTCGGGAAGGCGCTAGAGACTTCTCCTCTGCCAACTGAGGAAAGATGCCGCTCTGCTCCATGAGCGCCATGAGAAGGGTTTGCTGGGCAGTGGTACCGGCTGAAAGCCGGGCCGCCATCCGCCGGGGGGACTCCCCTTTTTCCAGCAGCTGCCGGAACTGCTGAAGAATCGGCCCGGCCATGCCAGCCATGCTGGCGGCTTGAGTCGTCAACTGTGCAGAGGTATCCGGTACCCGAAGTCGGGCAGCCGGCAGGCTGTGCGCCAACACTTCCACCAGCTGACGGTACTCCCCGGGCGTACACCGGTCAATCAGCCGGATCAGCTGCTCTCCCCGGGTCATCTCTTGTTCAGAGTCTTTCTCTTCTGCCGCCTGAGGGAGGCGGACTGTCAGCCGGGTCTGGCGGGAAAGAATCTGCCAGGCAGTTTCCTTCTCCGCCTCATCAGCCGCAGAAACAAGTTGAATCAGCTGTTGCCGGTGGGCAGTCAGGTCCCGCTGAAAGCGAATACTTTCAGTGGAAGATGGAGATACCAAGGCTCGGGGCAGACGGTTCCCCATCTGCCGGACCGATGCCGGACGGCCAGGAGAAACGGAAACCACCTTTTCTTCTCCTGAAAGGGGAAACCGGCACTGTTCCAGCCGCTCCAACAGCTGCTGCCGCAGTACCATAATCTCCCGCTCCCGTTCTTCCGGAGCTGCCGGTTTTTCCAGCCGGGATACCAGCTGCCGGATCTCCCGGACGGTTTCCCGGCTGCGGGTTTCCAGCGCGGTCAGACAGGTAGTGAGAGACTGATGAAGGCTGGTGACCTCCATGGAAAGGCTCTTTCCTTCCCCGGCAAGCTGGACAACCTCGCAAAGCTGAAGGGCCAGCCGAAGGGTAAGCTGGGTCAAGTGGATCTCTTCGGTCTGCTGCCGGATCTCCTGCTCCGGCGGCTCAAGAAAGACCAGCAGTGCCTCAGGATAGGTGTCCCGAGAAGCGGCATGACGTGCAAATACTTCCGCCGCAAATCCGGCAGAGCGCCCGCTCCCGACCCGTCCTGAAAAAACAGGCAGTCCGGGATTTCCCGCCAATCTGCGGGCGGGAAGGGAAAGGATATGCGGCTTTAGCATCGATTACGTCACCTCGATTTCCACCAATCCTGCGTGGGAAATTTCCAGCTTTTCCAAAATGACCTGCCCGCTCATGGCGTCAAACTCGCCCATGGTGCGGCGGGTCACCAGACCATCGTTGAAGCTAAAGCACCGTACCTGCTTCCAGCCATCCTCCGTCTGATGACAGAGGATGATGGAAACCGGCACGCTGATGCGCCGGCCGGGCGTCAGCGCCGCCAGCAGATCCTTGTAGCTGCCGTCTGCCACCACGCCACGTTCCAGCTGAAGGGTCCCCTGCTGGCTGCCGGGCTTTGTGAGGACATGCACTTGATCGTTGAGCCCGCCCTCCTGGAGGGTTTCAAACTCCACGGAGCACTCCACCCCGCTGACCTTGGAAAAGCCCATCAGGGCATCGCCGAAATAGACCAGAAAGCACTGCCCCGTCACAATGGGGGGAACGGTCGTGGCGACCTTTCTGGCATTCCGGGCATTACGGACTGTTTCCAGCCGGTTGCCCTGTCCCTGCTCTGCCATCCGGCTCTCCCCCTTTCTCAGATTTTCTCAAAGATGTTTTCCGGCTGTTCGCCGTCCTGATTCAGCTGACTGTTGATCTGAGAGACCTCCTTACACCACCGCAGCCGCTCCAGATGGTTGAGGCTCAGCACCTCGCTGCGGCTCCAGTGAAGGTAGTAGCCCAGAAAGGCCGCCTCCTCATAGATCCTGTCCGCCGGATAGACTGCTATTGTCCGGCCTCCTGAAAATTTATCGGCACCTCCACCTCTTCACCGCAGTGAGGGCAGATGCCCCGGTATACCGGCATCTCCATGGAGTTGATCCGCTGGTACAGGTCCTGAAGATAGGCCAGATCCATGGTAAAGAGCTTTTCCACGATCTTGGTATCTACCGCCGGCAGAGAGCCCAGCCGGACAATGACACGGGCCAGCAGGATAATGGTCAGGTAAGAGGGATTCTGCTGGACACGGGGATCCCGCAGGGGCAGAATTTCGTCAGCTGCATTGGCCAGCCTCATGATGCCCTCCCGGTGGAGCATCCCGCTGTCATCCACATAACCCCGGGGCAATGTGAAGTGATATTCGGTCTCAAAGGTCATAAAATGGTCTCCTCTCTCAGAAACACGGATAGACTGGGACGCCGCAGGGAAACTCCCCGCGGCGCTCCAGCCGTCATCCGTTCATCTGCAATTTACGATACCCGGGTCATGCCCTCGTGTGCAATCTCGATGGTTTCAATGGCGACCTCAGAGGAGGTGGCGTTGAAATCAGGTGCCGTATACTTGACGGGCCAAGCGTTGATGACCTGCCAGGAAGCCACGTCCTGACCAGCCTCGTCCAGCGAAGTGATGGTGATGGTCTTGCGGTCCACCGGGCCATCCACACCGGTGATGAGCCATTCATACATGACCAGAGAATCGGTCAGGCCCTTTTTCAGAGTGATGTTTCCGTACTTTTTCAGGCCCGGAATTTTGTAGGGGGTCTGAACCATATCGCCTTCCCGATATTCCATGACATCGATGGAGGCGTCAAAACCGGTTACCTCAGAGAAGCCGCCGGCTTCCAGGCCGTCGATCTCTACCCGGAATCTGAATTTTCCATAAGGGTATGCCATAACGCAAGCGCTCCTTTCCTTGTATTACCAATTACTGGCCAGCCTCGCTGGTCTTCTGGGTGATCCGGAAGATGACAAACTCAGCGGGCTTCACAGGTGCTACACCAATGACGCAGACCAGACGGCCGTTGTCGATGTCGTCCTGGCTCATGGTGCTGCGGCCAATATCCACAAAGAACGCCTCAGAAGGAGAGGAACCGGCAAGGCTGCCGTTCCGCCACAGGCCGGTGAGGAACACATCGATGGTGCGCTTCACCCGAACCCACAGCTGCTCGTCATTGGGCTCAAAGACGGCCCAGTTGGTGTTGGCTTTGATGGACTCTTCAATGAAGATGAACAGCCGGCGAACGTTGATGTACTTCCAGCTGGCATTGGAGCTAGCGGTGCGGGCACCCCATACCCGAATACCCTGGCCCGGGAAGGAGCGGATCAGGTTGACACCCTTGGGATTCAGGATGTCCTGCTCGCCTTTGTTGAACTGCACGTCCAGGCCGACACAGGCTCTGACAACCTCGTTGGCGGGGGCTTTATGAACGCCTCTGGTGTTGTCGCTGCGGGCGAAGATGCCCAGCATGGAGCCGGAAGGTGGAATGGCAATATTCTTCTTGTCCAGCGGATCGAAGACCTCCAGCCAGGGATGATACAGGGCAGCGTAGTTGCTGTCGAAGATCTCCCGATGGGCCACGATGTCCTGTACCTTGCGGGCATCTCTGGGCATGTCCAGCACAGCAAAGCGGCTGCCCAGATTCTCACAGTGGGCCACCAGCATCAGCTGTACGTTAGGATCCACCACGCCGGGAACGGCCATCAGGGAAACCAGATCATTGTCCAGGAAGGCCTGGATACCGGTGCGCTTGCCAGCGCCGTTATCCACACCGATGAAATCAGCTGCGGAAAGGCTGGCTGCACTGCCGTTGCTGCCGTCGGTGAGACCAGCTGCTACCAGAGCCTGCTCGGTACCGCCGCAGAGAGCAGTGAAAGGAGCGGTAATATCAGTGGGCAGCTCGCCACAGGTAACGGTGACCAGATCGGACTTGGCGGTCCGCTTGGTGACGAAGTTGGAAGCTTCGATGTTGAAGGAGAGGTTCTCGTAAAGCTCTACCTGATCGTCGTATTTGACTTCCATCGAGAACTCACAGGTGCTGATGGTCTTCACCGGAACAATGCCGGCATCCACTACGCTGTCGTCGAAATCCTCTTCCAGCTCCAGAAGGTTGTCCTGGCTCTTGGTGACCTTGTTGTAAACCACCTTGTCGCCATCGGCAAAGGCGATGATGTCGCCAGCGCCGAAGCCTGCGCCATTCTTCACCCGGTACTGCTTGCCGGTAGAGGTCTCCAGGATCTCGAGAACCTGGGTCTTGGCTTTGCTGGCAGGGGTCAGGACTACCCGGATGCTGTCGCCCCAGATGCCGGGATTCTTGGCGGTGAAGGTCAGAACGGCACCCTTTCCGGCGGGAACAGAACCCTCTGCGCATTTTGCATCGCTGGGTGCCACACGAGCAACGAAGCAGCGGGAGCCTCCATTGATGAAGAAATGCTCTACGGCATAGGCGAGAAAACGATAGTCGCCAAACTCGCTCTCAGACAGGTAGCCACCATAGGTGCGCTTGAAGTCTGCAAAATTGGTTACCAGCTGGGGTACACCCTCCACAGGGCCCCGCTCTGCCAGGCCGATAAAGCCTGCGGTACTGGTGCTTACTCCCTCCATGGGCTTTCCGCCGGATTCAAACTCCTCAACGTAAACGCCCGGGGACAGATACTCAGCCATACTCGTTCCGGTTCCGGATCATCCTGTCCGAACCGGTTCCCCCTTTCTGAATCATGATTTGACATTGCCGTCACAGTCCCTGCCGCCTTCTTTTCCCTGAAGAAAC
>CALXFL010000153.1 GCA_944387515.1 uncultured Clostridia bacterium | reverse complement strand
GCTTACCTGTAATCCTATCCATAACCACTGCACCATTCCTGGTATAAACAAAGCGCCCTCCCGAAAAGGAGGGCGCTCAGCTTGTAGAAAAACCTCTTTCTCAGAAAAAGTTGCACAAAAGATGGGACAACCAACGACACAAAAAATCAAAAGCTTTACTCAATTTTTCTCGAAAAATTGCGGTTCCCCAAGGCAGAGCCTTGGGTCGCCCACCGCAGTGGGCGAAATCCTGCTTTTCCGCGCCCGGCGCGGACTAGCGAAGCCCAAAAAGCGCCCGCCGCAGCGGGCAAGATACCTTCCTGACCAATCCCACCCGGCGATTCCATCGCCGGGTGCCTGTCCAACTTGCTGACACTTTGTGCAATCTGCTAACCTGATTCCCTTTTTCGACAGTCTGCAGCCAGCGCACTGTCTTCAGACAGACGCTGGCTTTTATTTTATTCATCTTTTCTTTATATATTTCTCCAAATTTTGTTACACTCTTGTTTTTTTCAGCAAAAAAGACTATAATGTGAAAGGCAAAACAGGCGGACAGCTGTCCGCCCGGTGCAAATCCATTTTCCGGCGGCCAAAGCGCTGTGCCGCCCCGCTCAACAAGGAGGAGCTGTATGGAAAAATTTTTCAAACTGAAGGAGAATGGCACCACCGTCCGGACTGAGATTCTGGCGGGCCTTTCCACCTTCATGACCATGGCGTACATCATCGCCCTCAACCCCAATCTGCTCACCGACTTTGGCGCCAACGGTGGACAGCCACTGTGGAATGCGGTCTTCATGGCCACCATCCTGTCGGCAGCTGTCGGCACCATCCTCATGGCAGTGCTGGCCAACAAGCCTTTTGCCATGGCCCCTGGCATGGGATTGAACTCCTATTTTGCCACTGTAGTGGCAACCATTGCGACGGCAGCCGGCGTCACCTATGTAGAAGCCTTCGGCGGCGGCCTGGCCATCATTCTCCTCTCCGGTATCCTGTTCACTGTGCTGACCCTTCTGAAAATCCGGGAAAAGATCGTGGCAGCCATTCCTCAGGCGGTTCGGCTGGGCATCCCCGCCGGTATCGGCCTGATGCTCATCAACATCGGTCTTGGCTCTAATGCCGGCCTCTACACCGCTGATGGAGAAGGCCCCTTCTATATGCTGGCCAGCTTCTTTACCAACGGCCCCAGCGCCACCAAGGCTGCCATGGGTGACAGCTACGGCACCATGGTGCTCTATGTCATCACCATGTTTGTAGGCCTGTTCACCATCGCCATCCTCAACCACAAAAAGGTCAAGGGCTCGGTACTGCTGGGTATGGTTGCTGCCTCGGTGCTCTACTGGATCGGCTCCTTTGCCATGGGACAGAACCCCTTTGCCTCTCTGGCAACCGCCAGCTTCATTCCTCCCTTCCAGGATATGTTTGAGCTGACTTTCTTCAAGTTCAACTTCCCCACCCTCTTCAGCCTCGGTTACTTCTCTGCCATTATGACCATCATCAGCTTCTGCATGGTGGATATGTTTGATACCATCGGTACCCTGTACGGCACCGCCAAGCGGGCTGGCATGCTGGATAAAAACGGTGAAATGCCCAACATGAACAAGGCCATGCTGTCTGACTCTCTGGGCACCTGCGTAGGCGCCTGCACCGGTACCTCCACCGTCACCACCTTCATTGAATCTGCTGCTGGCGTCGAGGAAGGCGGCCGTACCGGCCTCACCGCCCTCACCACCGCTATTCTCTTCCTGGCCTGCATGTTCATCGCTCCTATCGCCGCCCTGATCCCCGCTCCTGCCACCTCGGCTGCGCTGGTCTTTGTAGGCGTGCTGATGATGAGCTCCCTGAAGGAAGTAGACTACAACGACATTTCCCAGAGCGTACCTGTAGCCCTGCTGCTCATCTTCATGATGGTCACCAGCGGCGTTGGTAACGGCATCGGTATTGGTCTGATCGCCTACACCATCATCAAGATCTGCATGGGCAAGATCAAGGACGTCTCGATTCTGACTATCATCCTGAGCCTGCTGTTCATCGGCAAGTTCTTCATCACCTTCTGATTTCCCGAGACGCAGATACCGGCAGCGGAAACTCCGCTGCCGGTATTTTTTTACCAAAAAGTAAAACCCTCTCCGTAAGGAACAAAGCCGCTCTTTTCCGCCAGCCGGCGGGAGGGTGTATTGTCCCGGTCAAAGCTATAGAGCGGAATATCCCCCTGCGCTTTCACCGCCGCAGCCCAGGCCCGAACCGCCTGAAGAGCCAATCCCCGGCGGCGGAAGGTGGGATCAGTCTCCACACCTGCCTCATGACCCCGGCTGACTCCGGTGCCGATCCGCACACTGCGGCACACCGACACCAACCGGCCCTCCATCGTTACGCCCAGACAGGGAGCGGCCCAGGGCAGCTCCTCCCGGAGCCAGGAAAACCGTCCCAGATCCAGTGTTTCCAGCTCTGCCAAGGTCAGGACCATTCCTTCATCCTGCAGCAGGTTCTCTGGACGGCAGCAAACCGACTGTTCCATCCGGCTTGCTCCAATCAGTCCCTTGATCTCCTCAAAGCACTCCCCCTTCAACAGCTCTTCCAGCTTTGCCGCTATCTGTGGAGACAGAATCCGGCTGCTACGCCACTGCCAGCTGCCATCCAGCGTCCGCCCTGCCCAAAGCAGAGGCGGCGGTCCCGCTCCCCAGGGCTCATTGACCGCCTTCAGACAGTCATTTTCCTCCAGAAACATGGCCTCCCGGTGAAGGTTCATCCAATCTTCCATTGACTCACGCCCCTTTCTGCCCTCAGTATAGCGGTCCGGTCCCCTTTCTGTCAAGGAGTTTTCAGCCAGAATGCCGGGAAACGCTGTACAAATTCGCCAAAATGTGGTAGGATAAAGCCAGAACAAACCGGAAAGGATGCTGATTATGCTGGACTACACGAAAATCACCACGGAGCAGGTAAACGAGGCTACCCTGGACATCGATCTCTGCGACAGTCTGGACGTGGTGCGGCTCATTAACGAAGAAGACAAAAAGGTTGCCGAAGCGGTAAGCCGGGTTCTGCCTGAGATTGCCCGGGCCGTGGACGCCATTGTGGACGGAATGAAGCAGGGCGGCCACCTCTACTACATCGGCGCCGGCACCAGCGGCCGGCTGGGCGTACTGGATGCTTCCGAGTGTCCTCCCACTTACAGCACCGATCCCAGCCTGGTAGTGGGCATCATTGCCGGCGGAGATACCGCGCTGCGCAACGCCGTAGAGGGCGCCGAGGATGACGGCGAAGCCGGTGCTGCTGAAATGGTGAGCCGGAAAGTGGGCGCCGGTGACGTCGTGGTGGGCATCACGGCCAGCGGCAGTGCCCGGTATGTCTATGGCGCACTGGAAGAAGCCCGCCGCCGCGGCGCTGTGACAGTGGCCCTGTGCAGCACCACTGCTCCCGCTCTGGCGGCCGTGGCGGACATCTGCATCCTGCCCATCTCCGGCCCCGAGGCTATCATGGGCAGCACCCGGATGAAATCCGGCACCGCCCAGAAGATGGTGCTCAATATGCTCTCCACCGCCGCCATGGTGCGGCTGGGCAAAACCTTCCACAACCTGATGGTGGATCTGAGCCCCAGCAACATCAAGCTGCGGGACCGCTCGGTGCGGATTGTCATGCAGGCCACCGGTGCAGAACGGGCCGAAGCCGAGGAAGCCCTGACTCAGGGCGGCACCCCGAAGGCAGCCATCGTCATGCTGCTCACCGGATGCACTGCTGCGGAGGCGCAGGCCGCTCTGGAAAAGGGTGAGGGCCGGGTCCGCCAGGCCATCCAGCTTCAGAAAGGGGAGGCATAATATGGGCATCCGGATCGGCATTGACGGCGGCGGCACCAAAACCCTGCTGCGGGCGATGGAAAACGGCCAGCTGCTGGGCGAGGTCCGGGGCGGTGCCAGCAATCTGACGGCGCTGCCGGCAGAACAGGTGCAGGACAATCTGACCCGACTCATCGGCGACTTCTTCAGCCAGTCCGGTACCTCTCCGGATCAGGTAGATCGGCTGGTACTGGGCACTGCCGGTGCCAGCTCTCCCAGTGCCCGGGCCATTCTGCAAGAGGTGCTTTCCACCCTGGTGCCGGGCGCACAGCTGCTGATTGTGGACGATGCCATTCCCCTCCTCTATGCCGGCACCGGCGATGGTGTGGGCATGGTGCTCATTTCGGGCACTGGCTCCATTTGCAGCGGCCGCAACCGAAAGGGGAAACAAGCCCGGGCTGGGGGCTGGGGACATCTCATCGGAGATGAGGGCAGCGGCTATGCCTTGGGCCGGGATTGCCTCACCGCCGTCATGGAGAGCTTTGATGGTCGGATTGGGCCTACTGTTCTCACCGATATGATCTTTGACCGGCTCCACCTCTCCGACCATAAGGCCCTCATTGACTGGGTCTACCGTCAAAGAAACGGCAAGGCGGAAATCGCTGCCCTCTCTGATCTCTGTGACAAGGCGGCAGAGGATGGCGACCAGGCTGCACGGGCCATCATGGAACGAGGTGCCGGAGAGCTGGCCCGACTGGTGGCAGCGGTGGCGAAAAATCTTGACCTCCCACCGGAGGACCGGTGCTGTGTCTGCGCCGGCGGAAACCTCGTCCATTCCCAGCTGCTGCGCGGGCTGCTCACCCAGGAGCTGGAAAGCCGGCTGCCAGGTGGCAGAATTCTCCTCTCCCAGCGGGATGCTGCTGATGGCTGCCTGCTGATGGCAGAAACAATGGCGTGATCTCATACATAAAAACGGACTGGCCTCTCTCATAAGAAGCCAGTCCGTTTTTTATAGCCTTTAATTAGCCTTTTCCTCCTGATTGCCCAAGGAAAGCACCAGTGCAACGCTCAGAATCACCGCACCGCCGAGAAGCTCCCGAAGGGTGGGCACCTCTTTCAGAAACAGAAGGGCATACACAATGCCATAAACCGTCTCCATGCCTGAAATGATTCCTACCGTCTGGGCTTTCAGCCTTTTCTGTGCCGCTACATAAAGAGAATAAGCCAGCGTGGTACAGGCAATTCCGATGATGCCGACTCCCACTATATTCTGCACCGTCCACACCGCCTGTGCACCAAGCAGAAACGGAAGCAGCACCACTGCTGTAGTACCCTGCTCATACAGGCAAACCACGCTGCCCGCATAGCTGCGGGAAAGATACCGATTGCAAAGGGTAATGATGGCATAGGAAAAACTGGAGAGCATTCCCCAGAGAAGTCCCACTGTCACCTGATTTCCCATGGAGAATTCCGGAATCGTAATGGTCACACCTGCCAGCAAAATCATGGCACAAACCAAATTTTTCAGGGAAAGCCGTTCCCGGAAAAGAAGCGGCTCCAAAAAGATGAGAAAAAGCGGAAAGGTAGAAAAGGTAATGGTGCCGATGGCCACCGAAGAAAGCTGAATCGACTGAAAAAAGGAGGTCCAGTGAATGGCCAGCATGATACCGGCAAAGACTGCCAGCAAATAGTCCCGCCTGCTGTCCAGTTTCAGGCCTGTTCTTGTAACAAGGCAGAGAAGTAAAAGTAAAATCGAAGAAAAGATGACTCTTCCGCCTGCCACGGCAGTGGCTGGAAGGTTCACAAAACGCCCCACCACCCCGGACAAGCCAAATAACATCACGGCAATATGCAAAAAAAGAACATCCCGATTGAAATACTTCACGCAAACAGACCCTTCCACTGCCAAAAGGACCGGTCTCAGAGAGAGCCGGTCCCGTTGGTTTATTCGTCGTCTTCGTCCCCATTTTGCAGCAGCTGCCGCAGCTTTTCCCGGAAAGGAGCCAGCTTCCGGCTGCCAAAAAAGAGGAAAATGAGCCAGGCTGCGCCATCTGAGCC
>CALXFL010000152.1 GCA_944387515.1 uncultured Clostridia bacterium | reverse complement strand
CAGGCATTTCCGCAAGGCCGGAAAGCCCCAATTTTCAGGAGGTATTCATTATGAAACTCACTCAACTGCTGCTGCCCCTCTTTGCTCTCGCCCTGATCTGCCTGCCCCTGCTGCGTGCCCTCTATAATGCTTCCAAAGGAAAGTCCGTCAAGGCTTCCATGATCACCAACCTGAGCGCCTTCGTGGGCGTCTGCGCCCTGGCTGTTGTGATGCCCATGAGCGGCGTCTTCGCCGGTGACGTGGTCACCAACGTGGCCGGCAGCTCTGCTGGTCTCGGTTACATCGCTGCCGCTCTGGTAACCGGCCTCGCCTGCATCGGCGCTGGTATCGCCGTTGCCGCTGGCGCTCCCGCTGCCATCGGTGCTGTCAGCGAAGACCCCAAGTCCTTTGCTAAGGCTCTGATCTTCGTTGTTCTGGGCGAAGGTATCGCCATCTACGGCCTGCTGATCTCCATCCTGATCCTCAACAAGATCTGATCTGACGGCCGTGAGAAAGGGGAGTGTGTAGGATGCAGATGTATCTCATCAGCGACAACGTGGATACCCAGGTCGGGATGCGCCTGGCCGGGATTGAAGGCGTTGTGGTACACCAGCCCGACGAGGTCATGGAGGCCCTCAATAAAGTGGCGGACGATCCCGATATCGGCATCGTCCTCATGACCAGCAAGCTCATCGACCTCTGCCGGGAGCAGGTGTACGCCATCAAGCAGAACCGGCAGCGCCCCCTGATCGTGGAAATTCCCGACCGGCATGGCGAAACCTCGGTGGGTGCCGCCATCACCTCGTATATCCGGGAAGCCGTTGGCATCAATATATGACTGCGCTGAGACGTCGGATCTTTCGCCTCCTTCTACAGACATTGGCATCTGCGGCGTTAAAAATCCTTCGGGATTGCCAATCCCTTGCATCCACCAAGGATTCCTGCGGTTTTTGCCTTGCATCTGCCTGCTGTCTGCGAAGGGAGCTTCAGATTCTTTGTTCTCACCCCAGTCTGACTGCGGGGTGCCGGAAAGCCGTCCTTTGGTTTTCCAGCGCCCTTTTATGAGGAGGAGCATATATGGCTGTTGCCGATGAAAAATTAGAGCGATTTGAACGGGCCATTTTTACCGAGGTAGAGGCCCAGAGCGCCGAGATCCTGGGCGAGGTAGACGCCTATAAGGCTCAGCAGATCGAGGCTGCAACCGATGAGGAGCTGGAAAAGAGCTATACTCTGATTCAGCATAAAATGGATGAATTCCGCAGCGAATTTTCCCGCAAGATCACCCGGGAAAAGCTGAATGTGCGGCAGCGGGTGCTGAGTCACCGGCTCGCCCTGATCGAATCCCTGTTTGAGGAGGCCGGCCAGAAGCTTCAGGCCTTCACCGCCACCGAAGACTACGCAGGCTGGCTTACTGCCCGCCTGGAGGAGAGCCGTGCCGAGCTCTCCGGCAGCACCCTGCTGGTCCGGGCTGAGGACATGGATCTGATGAAGCGTCTTGCCCCCGGCGTCCCCCTCACCGAGGATCCCCAGAACAAGCTGGGCGGCTTTGCCATCCTCAACGAGGAAGCCGGCCGGTTTTTGGACGAGACCTTTGCCGCCCGTCTGGAGACGGAAAAGGAACGCTTTTACCAGAACGATTCCCTGGGCCTTGAGATCGACGGCCCGGAAGAGACGGCCTGATCCTGCTTGTCTAGGAAAGGAGCGGAAATCATTTGAGCAATACGGTATATTCCATCAACGGGCCGGTCGTCAAGATGAAGGACACCCGGGACTTTTCCATGATGGAAATGGTCTATGTGGGTAACAAGAAGCTGGTCGGCGAGGTCATCGGCATCACCGATGCCATGACCACCATCCAGGTTTACGAGTCCACCACCGGCCTGAAGCCGGGCGAACCGGTGTATTCCACCGGCGCCCCCCTGAGCGTCACCCTGGGCCCTGGCATCCTGCAGAACATCTACGACGGTATCCAGCGTCCCCTGCAGGACATCGCTGCCCAGTCCGGCGCCTTTATCGACGAAGGTTCCAGCGTTTCCCCGCTGGATGAAAAGAAAACCTATCCGGTAACCCTGAAGGTTCGCCCCGGGGATTACCTGAAGGGCGGCATGGTCTACGCCACCTGCCCTGAAACCCCCATCATCGAGCACCGCTGCATGCTCTCCCCTCTGCTGGAGGGCGAGGTCATCAAGGTGAGCCCCGACGGGGATTACACCATCAACGACGTGGTAGCGGTCATCCGTACCTCCAAAGGGGAGGAGAAGGAGCTGACCCTCTGCCAGAAGTGGCCCATCCGGACCCCCCGTCCGGTGGCAAAGCGGCTGCCCATTGAGCGGCCCCTGATTACTGGCCAGCGTGTCATCGACACCCTGTTCCCCATTGCCAAGGGCGGCACCGCTGCTGTTCCCGGCGGATTCGGTACCGGTAAGACCATGACCCAGCATCAGCTGGCCAAATGGTGCGACGCCGACATCATCGTCTACATCGGCTGCGGCGAACGCGGCAACGAGATGACCCAGGTACTGGAGGAGTTCTCCGAGCTGATCGACCCCAAGACCGGCCGGGCCATGACCGACCGGACCGTCCTGATCGCCAACACCTCCAACATGCCGGTGGCCGCCCGTGAGGCGTCCATTTACACCGGTATCACCCTGGCTGAGTACTACCGGGACATGGGCTACCATGTAGCCATCATGGCCGACTCCACCTCCCGTTGGGCTGAGGCCCTGCGTGAGATCTCCGGCCGTTTGGAGGAGATGCCCGCCGAGGAAGGTTTCCCGGCCTATCTGCCCTCCCGTCTGGCAGAGTTCTACGAGAGAGCCGGATACATGGTGCCCCTGGGCGGCGGAGAGGGCTCCGTCACCATTATCGGCGCCGTTTCCCCTCAGGGTTCCGACTTCTCCGAGCCCGTCACCCAGAACACCAAGCGTTTCGTCCGTGCCTTCTGGGCCCTGGACAAGGCGCTGGCCTATGCCCGTCACTATCCCGCCATCAACTGGATGACCAGCTACTCCGAGTACATGGAGGAACTGGGCGACTGGTTCAAGAAGGAGCTGGGCGAGGAGTTCCTCACCTGCCGTCAGCGGCTGGCCAGCATCCTGGGCGAGGAAGCAAGACTGATGGAGATCGTCAAGCTGATCGGCTCCGACGTACTGCCTGAGGACCAGAAGCTGGTCATCGAGGTCAGCAAGCTGATCCGCGTGGGCTTCCTGCAGCAGAACGCCTTCCACGCCGACGATACCTATGTGCCCCTGGAAAAGCAGCTGGGCATGATGAAGATTATCCTTTACTTCAACGACGCCGCTATGGAGCTGGTGAAGAAGAACATTCCCGTCTCCCTCATCGCCCAGACCGGTATCCTCGATACCATCGTCAAGATGAAGTACAACATTCCCAACAACCAGCTGGAGAAGATGGAGGAGTACTATCCCCTTATCGACGAAAAGCTGGCATCGATTCAGTGAGAAAGGGGGCAGGAGTATGAGTGTACAGATTTTAGGACTCAAAGAGATCAACGGACCCCTGGTGGTACTGGATCATGTGACCGATGTAGGCTATGACGAGATGGCCGAGCTCTGCATGGAGGACGGCACCCGCCGTCTGGCCCGTGTCGTAGAGATTGAGGGCGACCGCGCTGTGCTTCAGGTCTTTGAGGGCACCAGCGGCATCTCCCTGAAGAATGTCCGCACCAGCTTCCAGGGCCATCCCATGGAGATGCCCCTGACCACCGAGCTGATGGGCCGTATTTTCAACGGCGCAGGCACCCCCATCGACGGCCTGGGCCCCATCCTGGCCTCGGAACGGGCCGACATCAACGGCAAACCCCTGAACCCGGTTTCCCGTGAGTACCCCCGTAACTACATCCGCACCGGCATTTCCTCCATCGACGCCCTGATTACCCTGATCCGTGGTCAGAAGCTGCCGATCTTCTCCGGTTCCGGTATGAACCACAACAAGCTGGCTGCCCAGATCGTTAAGCAGGCCCAGATCTCCGGCGACGGAGACGAGAAGTTCGCCGTTGTTTTCGCCGCCATGGGCGTTAAGAACGACGTCGCCGACTACTTCAAGAAGCAGTTTGAGGAATCCGGTGTACTGGAACGGGTTGTCATGTTTTTAAATCTTTCCAGCGACCCCATCGTCGAGCGTATCCTGACCCCCCGGTGTGCACTGGCGGCGGCAGAATACCTGGCCTACGAGAAGGGCATGCACATCCTGGTCATCCTCACCGATATGACTTCCTACGCCGAGGCACTGCGTGAATTCTCTTCCTCCAAGGGCGAGATTCCCGGCCGTAAGGGCTACCCCGGCTACCTCTATTCCGACCTGGCTTCCATCTACGAGCGGGCTGGCATTGTCAAGGGCGGCAAGGGCTCTGTGACCCAGATCCCGATTCTCACCATGCCCAACGACGACATTACCCACCCCGTTCCCGACCTGACCGGCTACATCACAGAGGGTCAGATTGTACTGGACCGGACCATGGACCAGAACGGCATCTATCCGCCCGTTTCTATCCTGCCGTCTCTGTCCCGTCTGATGAAGGACGGCATCGGCGAGGGCTACACCCGTGCCGACCACTCCGCCGTCTCCAACCAGCTGTTCTCGGCCTATGCCAAGGTGCAGGACGCCCGGGCACTGGCTTCGGTTATCGGTGAAGAGGAGCTGTCCGACACCGACAAGTCCTATCTGGAATTCGGCCGGATGTTCGAGCAGTACTTCCTCGACCAGGGCTTCTCGGAGAACCGCACCATTGAACAGACCCTGGAGCTGGGCTGGGATCTGCTGTCCCTGCTCTCCAGAGAGGAGCTGGACCGTATCGACGAGATGATGATTACCCAGTTCTACAATCCCCAGCGTGCCAAACGGTTCCGCCGGGGTGCCGCTCAGACCCGCTGACGGACTGATGGAAAGGATGTGAAAGGCTGTGGCAAATCAGGTTTTCCCCACCAAGGGCAATCTGCTGGCGACCAAGAAATCCCTCTCTCTGGCCAATCTGGGCTACGATCTGATGGACCGGAAGCGCAACATCCTGATCCGGGAGATGATGCTGCTCATCGACCAGGCCAAGGCTGTCCGGGATGAGATCGACGAGACCTATAAGACCGCCTACAAGGCGCTTCAGCTGGCCAACATGACGTTGGGCATCTGCGGCGACCTGGCGAGCTCGGTCCCGGTGGAGCAGAGCATCCAGATCACCTACCGGAGCGTCATGGGTGTGGAGATTCCCCACATTCTCTATGAGAAGCGGGACCCGTCCCTTTATTACAGCCTGGGAAATACCAACTCCCAGCTGGATATTGCGACGATCTGCTTTAACCGCTGCAAGTACCTGACCATGACGTTGGCTGAGGTAGAGAACAGCGTCTACCGGCTGGCCATCGCCATCAAGAAGACTCAGCGCCGGGCCAACGCCCTGCAAAACATCATCATTCCCGGCTTCGAGGAGACCGAGGCATTCATCACCAATGCCCTGGAGGAGAAGGAACGGGAGGAGTTTTCCCGGCTCAAGGTTATCCGGCACACCAAGCAGAAAAACGCCGGGCAGTGACCCGAACCCCAACGGCAAGACCGTTGGGGTTTTTGCTGTTTGGTGCGTTATATTTTGCGGCGCAAGAGCGCACCGCTGAAACGGGTGCCAATACCAAAAAACGCCGTTCCGGTTGGGCACTATGTCCCGCAGGGCATTGGTGCTGTTTTCCGCAGAATGGGGGGGCATAGCATGGTCCATTGCGTTTTTCCCTGGAATCTGCTACAATAAAAACTTGAAACGTTCCTTTCAAGGAGGTCCCTCATGCATTCCCTTTTCCGTCTCATGGAAGAAAATCCCGTTATTGCTGCCGTTCGGGAACCGTCCGACTGGTCCCGGGCTGT
>CALXFL010000151.1 GCA_944387515.1 uncultured Clostridia bacterium | reverse complement strand
TGCGGCGAGGGCGCCGGTTATGCTGGCGGCATTATGAGCGCTGCGGTGGATGGCCTGCGGGTGGCACTTGCGATTATGGAGCAGTATGCACCGCCCGTCTGAAGTCATAAGAGGAAAGGAGTCGTTATATGAAAGAACAGAATATCCCGTTCTTGCCGGGCCGGGAGCTTTGCCGGGCGTTTTTTAAAGAAGAAGTTCTGCCCATTCTGAACCAGTATTTTCCAGGGCTTCCCTGTTCAGCAGGACTGCTGGGGTATGGTTCGGATGTGCTGGGGTATGACGATGAAACCTCTACTGACCATATGTGGGGGCCGAGATTCTATCTCTTTCTTAGAGAAGAGGATCTGGGGCTTTCGGAAGAGATTTTCCTCAGGCTGTCGGAGAACCTGCCCGCCCGTTTCCGGGGACGGTGGGTACACTTTTCACCGCCGGATCCCATGGATCACGGTGTCAGACACGCCTGTGATCCGGAGGGTGGGCCGGTACAGCCTCTCTGCTGGATTCAGACCTTTGAAGCGTTCTTCCAGTCTTATTTGGGCATCGAGCTGGGCGCAGAGATGGACTTTGCCGATTGGCTTAGCTTTTCGGAGCACCGGCTGCTGGCACTTTCAAAAGCAGATTGGTATCTGGACCAGCTGGGACTGGCCCCTCGTCTTGCGCCCTATGCGGCCTATCCGGATGAGATCCGCCGCTGGCTGCTGGCCTCCCAGTGGTCGCTGGTGGCGGAGGAGCAGGCCTTTGCCGGCCGGTGTGCCATGACAGGTGACCAGCTGGGCAGCCGTCTGGTGGCCGGGCGGATCGTTTCCCGGCTCATGCGGATCTGCCTGCTCTGTGCCAGACAGTATGCCCCTTACAGCAAATGGTTGGGCACGGCCTTCGGACGGCTCTCCCTGCCGGAAGGATTGGCGGCAGCTATGGAGGAGGCTGTGGCCGGAGAGGATCCGGACAGACGGGCAGAGCAGCTGGCCACGGCTCAGATGCTGACAGCAGAGGTTCAGAACAGAGCCATGTTTGGGGTGGAACTCCGGCGGGATCTTTACTTTTCCCGGCCTATTCCAGTGGTGTGGGCCGATCGGATGGCGGAGGCGCTGGCCCGCCCCCTCACCGGTTCGTTGGCCCGGCTTCCCCTGATGGGAAGCATGAGCCAGCTGGAAAATCTCACGGCCCTCTGGGACAATCCCGCCCAGCGGACAGCGATGGCGGAATTTTACCGCCGTCTGGCAGCCAAATAAACCGCCCTGCAAGCGGATTCTGGAAGGGGACAGACTATGAAAAGGCAGATTTCCGGGATTTTGCTGGTACTGCTGCTGATACTGCCTCTGCTGTCGGGATGCGGCAGCAAGGGAAATTACTTCTACTATGATATCCAGTCGGCGCCGGTAAATCTGGACCCCCAGTCGGCGGCAGACTATTCTTCTCAGCTCATCATCAGCAACCTGTTTCAGGGACTCATGCGGGTGGATGAGGAAGGAGAGCTGGTGCCGGCGGCTGCCGAGCACTACCAGGTAGCGGATGGCGGCATGACCTACCGGTTCACTCTGCGGGAGGACGGGTATTGGTCGGACGGAACGCCGGTAGTGGCAGAGGATTTTGTGTATGCTTTCCGGCGGCTCTTCAATCCCGACACCAATGCCCCGATGGTCAGCCAGTTTTTCTGCATTGAAAATGGAGAGGAAGTGCTGGCGGAGCAGCTGCCGCCGGAATCTCTGGGGGTGGAGGCGCTGGATGACAACCTGCTGGAGATCCGGCTGTCTACCTACAATGCCCGTTTTCTCTATCTGCTTACCACAGCGCCGGCCATGCCTTGTAACGAGACCTTTTTCACCGGTACCCGGGGAAAATACGGCCTGTCCCTGGGACAGATTATGGGCAACGGTCCCTTCTATCTCTCCTCCTGGACTGATGCGTCGGTGCGGCTTCAGCACAGTGAAACCTATGCTGATCCGGCTGTGACGGCTCAATCGGTGACCTTCAACGTCCTGGATGGGATGGAGAACCCCGACACCCCGGTGAACCGTTTTCTGGATGGACGCACTTCAGGGGTGGCGGTGGCCGATCTGGACATGGTGGAGGGGTACAGCAATTACACCACCAGTGAGAATACAGTCTGGGGAATGATCTTCCAGATGGAGGATACGCCCTTCGCTCAGAAAGCTATCCGTCAGGCCCTTCTGCTTGATCTGGATCTTTCGGGAGCTGGGGAGGAGCTTCCCGCAGGGGCTTCTCTGGCCCGTGCCATTGTACCTTCCCATATCCGGCTGGGCGAGGAGAGTTACCGGACGCAGGCAGGAGACGATCTGCTTCCCTCACAGAATACCGCTGAGGCCCAGCGCCTTTACCGGGAAGGACTGGATGCCTTGGGTGTTTCCCAGCTTCAGGGCCTTTCCATCATCATGCCGGAAGGCAGCGGTCATGAGGTGGCCTTTGGCTACCTTTCCCAGATCTGGCAGCGGGATTTTCAGCTTTATCTGACGGTGGAGGTGCTGCCCGAGACGGAGTACCGCCAGCGTCTGGAGAGCGGGGAGTTTGACTGTGCGCTGGTGGCGCTCACCGGCAGCTACAACAGCCCCCATGCTGTATTGGAGCAGTTTGGCAGCCGTTCTGCCGGCAATGTGGGAAATTTTAAAAGTGGAGAGCTGGATTCCCTGCTGGCGCAGGCGGAGACCCAATCGGATCCGGGAAAAGCGCTGGCCCTCTACCGGCAGGCGGAGGAGCTTCTGATTGAAGAGGCGGCGTTTCTTCCGTTTTATTATCAGGCTCAGTACTTTGTCACCGCTGATTCTGTCACGGGAATTGTCTATGACTTTGACAGCCGGATTGTGTCCTTTCAGTATGGACAGCAGAACTGAAAAAACGGCAAAAAATCCCTGTCTGGGGTATTTACAAGGATAGAAAGCTATGCTATAATATAGAAGTTGCCGCATAGATGGTCCTGTGGAGTAAGCCCTTTCGGGAAAACACCTGCCCCCGACTATTGTGCCGGCGAATATTTTGAAAGAGGTGATTTCTCATGATGAGAAAAGAAGAAAAGATCCAGATCATTGAAGAGAACAAGCTGCACGAAGGCGACACCGGTTCTCCTGAAGTTCAGATCGCCATCCTCACCAGACGGATCAACGACCTGACCGAGCACCTGAAGAGCAACAAGAACGACCATCACAGCCGCCGTGGCCTGCTGAAGATGGTTGGCCGCCGTCGTAACCTGCTCAACTACCTGATGAAGAACGATATCGAGCGGTATCGTGCCATCATCGCCAAACTGGGCATCCGTAAGTAAGTTTTTTTGCTGCGAGGCAGATGGGAAACCGTCTGCCTTGTGGTCTATCCACCCCTAAACACCGGGCGGCATCGCCGGTAATTAGCATGAAATCGTGCGCCCGGACACCGGACGCAGGATTTAGTGCTAAGCCGCTGCCGCTCCTGACCCCCAAGGAGGAAATCATGGCAAGAGAAAAGAAAACCTTCCAGACCACCTTTGCCGGCCGGGACCTGATCGTGGAAACCGGCCACACCAGTGAGCTGACCAACGGCTCCTGCTGGGTGCGGTATGGCGAGACTGTCGTCATGGCAAACGTTACCGCTTCCGCCAAGCCCCGTGAGGGCGTGGACTTCTTCCCTCTGTCGGTAGACTACGAGGAGAAGCTCTATGCTGTGGGTAAGATCCCCGGTTCCTTCCTGAAGCGGGAAGGCCGTCCCACTGAAAAAGCTACCCTGACTTCCCGGATGATCGACCGTCCCATCCGTCCCATGTTCCCCAAGGACATGAGAAACGACGTGTCGGTTGTGGTTACCGTCCTCTCTTCTGATGTGGACAACTCTCCCGAGATCGCCGGTTTCCTGGCTGCTTCCATCGCCATCTCCATCTCTGACATTCCCTTCAACGGCACCATTGCCGCTGTCAGCGTCGGTCTGGTGGACGGCGAGATCGTCCTCAACCCCATTACCAGCCAGCGGGCAGTATCCGACCTGGATCTGACTGTGGCAGGCTCCATGGACAAGATCGTCATGATCGAGGCGGGCGCCAATGAGGTTCCCAACGACATGATGCTCAAGGCCATCGCTGCTGGTCATGAGGAGATCAAGCACATGGTCGCCTTCATCGAGGAGATCAAGGCTGCCATTGGCAAGCCCAAGTTTGAGTTCCAGTCCAAGGAGGTTCCCCACGACCTGCTGGACGCTGTGCTGGCTGAGTTCGGCGACGACCTGAAGGCCGCTCTGGATACCAACGACAAGAACGTCCGTGAGGAGCGGCTGCTCCCCATCAAGGACGCCATCCATGAAAAATATGATCCCGCCTACGCCGAGACTGAGCCCACTCTGATGGACGAGGTTATCTACAAGGCCCAGAAGGTCATTGTCCGCCGCTGGCTGCTGGATGAGCAGAAGCGTGTCGACGGCCGCGGTATGGACGAGATCCGTCCTCTGTCCGCTGAGGTGGGCCTGCTGCCCCGTGTACACGGTTCCGGCCTGTTTACCCGCGGTCAGACTCAGGTGCTGACTGTGGCTACTCTGGGTCCCGTCAGCGATGCCCAGCTGCTGGACGGCATCGATGAAGACGTGGAAAAGAGATATATGCACCACTACAATTTCCCCTCCTACTCGGTGGGTGAGACCCGTCCTTCCCGTGGCCCTGGACGCCGGGAGATCGGTCATGGCGCTCTGGCTGAAAAGGCTCTGGTACCGGTGCTTCCCTCTGTGGAGGAGTTCCCCTATGCCATCCGTACCGTTTCTGAGGTTCTTTCCTCCAACGGTTCTACCTCTCAGGGCTCCATCTGCGGCTCTACCCTGGCTCTGATGGACGCTGGCGTGCCTCTGAAGGCACCGGTTGCCGGTATTTCCTGCGGCCTTATCACCGAGGGTGACCGCTGGATGACCATGGTGGATATTCAGGGCCTGGAAGACTTCTACGGCGATATGGACTTCAAGGTAGGCGGCACCAAGAAGGGCATCACCGCTATCCAGGTGGACATCAAGATCGATGGTCTGACCATGGACATCATTGCAGAAGCCTTTGAGAAGACCGAAAAGGCCCGCAATTATATCCTCGACGAGATCATGCTCAAGGCCATTCCGGAGCCCAGAGACCATGTCTCCAAGTATGCGCCCAAGCAGCGCTCCACCATCATCCCTGTGGATAAGATCCGTGAAGTTATCGGTTCCGGCGGAAAGGTCATCCAGAAGATTTCCGCTGAGTGCGATGTCAAGATTGACATCACCGACGACGGCAAGGTCTTCATCCTGGGTGTGGATCAGGACAATGTGGATCGCGCCATGTATATCATTGAGACCATTGCCAAGGATCCCGAAGTGGGCGCCATCTACAAGGGTAAGGTTACCCGGCTGATGAACTTCGGCGCTTTCGTAGAGATTGCTCCCGGCAAGGAGGGTCTGGTTCACGTTTCCAAGCTGGAAAACTTCCGGGTTAAGGAAGTAGGCGACGTGGTACAGCCCGGTGACGAGGTATACGTCAAGGTCGTGGAAATCGACGACCAGGGCCGTATCAACCTGTCCCGCAAGGACGCCATGAATGATCTGGCCAAGAAGGGCAAGAAATAAGCATTGTAAAAGGGGACGGCTACCGTCCCCTTTTTTGGTATGATTATGACGTAAAAAGGAGGCTTTCCCATGGACTTTACCCGTTTTCCTGCATTGCTGTTTGATCTGGACGGCACCATCATCGATTCTGCGCCCGGTATCATCGCCTCAGCCCGATATGCCCTTTCCCACTTTGACCGGGAGATGGAGGACAGCCAGCTGCGGGCTTTTATCGGCCCTCCGCTGGAGGTCTGCTTCACTGAGGTCTGCGGACTTTCTCCCGAGGAGGCCCGGCAGGCTGTGGGCTACTATCGAGAACGGTATGG
>CALXFL010000150.1 GCA_944387515.1 uncultured Clostridia bacterium | reverse complement strand
GCACGGAGCCGGAAGGAGGCTACTATGAAATACCGTATTGAAGGAAAACCCATGCCTGTTGTCATCTGTGAAATGGGACCGGGAGAAGCCATGGTCACCGAAAAGGGCTCCATGTGCTGGATGAGCCCCAATATGCAGATGGAGACCTTCGGCGGCGGCCTGGGCCGGGCATTGGGCCGGATGTTCTCGGGAGAATCCATCTTCCTCAACCGCTACACCGCCCAGGGCGGCCCCGGCGTCATCGCCTTCGCCTCCAGCTTCCCGGGAGATATCCTCCCCTTCGTCATCAGCCCCGGACAGGAGCTGGTGGTCCAGAAGTCCGGCTTCCTGGCTGCGGAGCCGGGTGTCGACCTCTCCATCCACTTCAGCAAGCGGTTCGCCGGCGGCCTGTTCGGCGGCGAGGGCTTCGTCCTTCAGAAGCTGTCCGGCAACGGTATGGCCTTCGTGGAATTTGACGGCCACATCGTCACCTACGACCTGCGGCCCGGCGAAACCATCGTGGTCAGCACCGGCCATCTGGCCGCTATGACCGCCAGCTGCACCATGGACATTGTGGGCGTACCGGGGGTCAAGAACGCTCTGCTGGGTGGAGAAGGCCTCTTCAACACGGTGGTCACTGGACCGGGCCGTGTCTGGCTCCAGACCATGCCGGTGAGCTCCATGGCCGGTGCGCTGCGGCCCTTCCTGCCCAGCGGCTCTTAACCCATGGCACGAAAGCTCTTTTGCCAGCTCTGCCCCCTTACCTACCAGCTTTCCACCTGGCGGATGCAGGGTAACCGGTGGCTCTCCGACCGGACTGCCGCCCTCACCGGCCGGCTCCGGCTGGCTGGCCACCGGGCAGAACCGCTGCCGGTGGTGGTCTACGCCCATCGTTCCCTGATTCTCCGCACCCTGGGCGGCGCTGATCCGGTGCTTCAGCAGCACAAAAAGGTGAACCTCACCCTGTCCGCTCCCAAGGTGGACGGCATCCTGATCCGGCCGGAAGAGACCTTCTCCTTCTGGCATCTGGTGGGGCGGTGTTCCGCCCGGGCGGGGTATCAGGTGGGGCTGGTCATCCGCAGCGGACAGCCCGACCGGGGCGTGGGCGGCGGGATGTGCCAGTTCACCAACCTGATCCACTGGATGGCTCTTCACAGCCCGCTGACCATCACCGAGCGCCACCACCACGACGGGCTGGACCTCTTCCCTGACCACAACCGGCAGGTTCCCTTCGGCACCGGCACCTCCATCCTCTGGAACTACCTGGACTACCGGCTCACCAACAACACCGGCATCACCTTCCAGCTCTGTGTCCGGGTGGCGGGAGACTATCTGGAAGGGGAACTGCGGGCCAGTGAACCCCTCCCCCAGTCCTACCACGTCTTCACCGAGGGTGAGGGCTTTGTCCGGGAGAACGGACAGGTCTTCCGGGTGGGCCGGGTCTACCGCCGGACGGTGGACAAGCGCACCGGCAACACCCTCAGCTGTGACCTGATTCAGCAAAACCACGCCCGGGTCTGCTACGACCCGGCTTTCATTGCGCCGGAGCGGTTTCTGGACGGACCGGCGCAAAAATCTTCTTCAGGAGCCTGTCATGAATAAAACCTGGAATCTCTCAGACCGGCGGGTGGTTTTGCTGCTTGCCATGGTCTGCTGTTTTTTGTGGGGAAGCGCCACCCCCTCCATCAAAATCGGCTACCAGCTCTTTCAGATTGAGAACACCGACACCACCAGCATCATCCTCTTTGCGGGAATCCGCTTCCTGCTGGCGGGCGGGCTGGTGATCCTCTTCCAGAGCCTGAGCCGCCGGAAGTTCTTAAAGCCCGAAAAGGAAGCGTTTCCCTGCATCTTCGGCCTTTCCATGGCCCAGACAGCGGTGCAGTACCTCTTTTTCTATGTGGGCCTGGCCCACACCAGCGGCGTACAGGGCACCATCATCTCGGGCACCGGCGGCTTTCTGGCCATCCTGCTGGCAGCCGTCCTCTTCCGCAGCGACCGGCTCACCCCCATGAAGCTGGCGGGCTGCGCTGCCGGTTTCCTGGGCATCCTCATCATGAACCTGTCGGGCGAAACCGCGGGGAGCTTCTTTCAGTTCTCCCTGCTGGGCGAGGGCTTTGTCCTCTTTTCCCAGCTCTCCTATGCGGTGAGCAACATCCTTGTCAAGCGGTGGTCTTCCCGGTTTGACGTGGTGATGCTCAGCGGCTGGCAGTTTGCCCTGGGCGGCGCCATCATGATTGTGGTGGGACTGCTCACCGGCGGCCGCATCAGCGCTCCTACCCATCCGGCGGGATGGCTGCTCCTGCTCTACATGGGGCTGATTTCGGCGGTGGCCTACTCGGTATGGGGCATCCTCCTTCAGCACAACCCGGTGAGCCAGGTGAGCATCTACACCTTCTTGACCCCGCTCTTTGGCGTCATGCTGTCGGCGGTGTTTCTGGGGGAATGGGCGCAGGCCCTCTCCCTCCGGAGCCTGGCCGCTCTGGTGCTGGTCTCCGGCGGCATCTACGCTGTCAACCACACCCGGCAGACTGGATAAAAAACAAAACGACGAGCCGTCCCACCCGGGACGGCTCCTTCATTTCCCGCCCCTTCTTTCCAAAATCCTCCACCCTTTTTCCCCCTCCCGCCACCCTCCCCAAAAGGGCACCCCTTTCCCCAAAAGGATGCAGCGGACTATGACAGCTTCCGCAGGGAAAAGATGGTATTCTGAAAAAACAACAGAGACCCATCTGAAAACAAACAAATTTCCGGCTTTCTGGCAGGCTATCCCCCGCCGCCTGTAAAAAAATACCGGAACGCCCCGTTTTCAGAGGACTCAGGATACCGGCAAGCGGGACAGGCACCCCCTCCCCGCTCTGGGGAAAGGACAAAGATTATGAAAGGATTACTGAAACAGAAACGAGAGGAGTGGCTCTCCCGTCAGGAGCTGCTTTCCTGGCTGCGGCTGGGCGGCTGCTTTGTCACCGTCATGCTCTCCTGCGGCATCCGATTGCCGGGAGGGCTCTCTCCCTTCGGCACCGCCGCCACCATGGCCCTTCCCGGCAACTACACCCTGGCGGCCTTCGGCGGGGCGATGGCCGGGTATGCCGTCTTTGGCAGCTTTGAGGAGAATCTGGCCCGGATGGTGGCGCTGATCTGCGCGCTGGGGCTGAAGCTGCTGGTCATGGATCTGCCCCGGCTCCGCCAGAGCAGCCCCTTCCTCTCCACCGCAGCCGCCCTGCTCATGGGCGGCTGTCTCACCGCCCGGAGCCTTCTTCTGGACCTGGGCAATCTCGACCTGCTGTTCTGCCTGGGGGAGGCTGTGCTCTGCGGCGCCCTCTGCTATTTCGCCTTCCACGGCGGGCGAGCGCTGGTCTGCGGCAAGCTGGAAAAACTGGACCCCCTCTGCCGGATGAGCTTACTGCTGCTGGGACTGACCGCTCTCACCGGCATCTGCCAGCTGGAGGTCATGCTCCTGAATCCCGGCCGCATTCTGGTGGGGGCCATCCTGCTGGCCACCGGCCACCGGCGGGGCCATCAGGCCGCCCTCACCGCCGGCGTCTGCTGCGCCACCGCCATGACCCTCTCCAACCCTGACCTGGCGGTAAGCGGCGCCATTCTGGCGGCGGCCTCCTTCTGGGCCGCCCATCTGGCCCCCACCGGCCGGGTGCGGCAGGGACTGCTCTTCCTCCTCATTGGGATGGCGGGCAGCCTCATCACCGGCGAGCCGGTGGCCATCCTGGATGAGCTTTTGGGCGCTGCCTTCTTCCTGCTGCTCCCTGACCGGCTGTTGGAACTGCTGCCAAAGCCCATGTCCCGCATCCTGCCCCAGAGCGACGAAGGCGCCCGGATGGCCGCCCGGCTGCGATTCTCGGCTGAAACCCTGGACGACATCCGCCGGGCAGTGGAGGCCGTCTCCAAAAAGCTCTACACCTCGGGCATCTGCAACATGGAGCAGGTCTACGACCGCACCGCCGAGCGGGTCTGCCGCCGGTGCGGGCTCCGGCTTTTCTGCTGGGAGACGGCCTACAGCCAGACCATGGACGCCATCCAGCGGTTCACGCCGGTGCTGAAACAAAAGGGCTTTGCTGAAAAAGCGGACATGCCCGCCTACTTCACCGGCAAGTGCCCCCGGGCGGATGAGCTGCTCCAGACCGTCAACAGCTACTACCAGGAATACCTCTCCCGGGAGGCCGCCAGCCGCAAGGTCATGGAGGCCAAGCAGGTGGCCTCGGAGCAGCTGGAAGGGGTGGCCCGGATGCTGACCGAGCTGGGCGAGGAGTTTGTGAACTGCCGCAGCGCCGACCCGGCCCTCACCCGGCAGGTGGAAAACCTCCTCACCGAAATTGGCGAACGGCCCCAGGCCGTCTGGTGCGTCCTGGACAAGAACCAGCGAATGCAGGTGGAGCTGAGCCAGCAGACGCCGCTAAAAAACGACGGGGCAGCGGTGGCCGCCCAGCTTTCCCTGCTGCTGGAACGGGGTTTTGCGCCTCCCTGCACCATCACCGCCGGAGACGGCGTCCGGATCTGCTTCTATGAAAAGGCCCGCTACCGGATGGAACTGGGCGCTTGCCAGCTCAACGCCGGAGATGCGCCCATGTCCGGTGACTGCTGGGACAGCTTCACCGACAGCAAGGGCTTTTTCCACCTGGTGCTCAGCGACGGCATGGGCAGCGGCGGCCGGGCCGCCGTAGACGCCATCATGACCTGCAGCTTTGTCATGAAGCTCTGCAAGGCGGGCTTCGGCTTTGACGCTGCCCTGCGGCTCATCAACAGCGCCCTGCTCTGCAAGGCCGGAGACGAGACGCTGGCTACCCTGGATATCGCCTGTGTCGACCTCTATACGGGACGGATGGAGCTGCTCAAGGCGGGGGCTGCCGCCTCCTTCCTCTGGCGGAATGGCCGGACGGTCATGGTGGGGGGAAGCTCCCTCCCCGCCGGCATCTTGCAGGGCATCCAGTACGACCGGCACACCGTCCGGCTCCAACCGGGGGATGTGGTCATCCTTCTCACCGACGGCGCCATGGCGGTAAACGACAGCTGGATGCGGGAGGAAATCTCTCTCTGTGCCCAGGGAGAGCCGGAGGCGGTGGCACGGCGGCTGGCAGAGGCTGCCCGGCGGCAGAACGGCTTGCCGGGGGATGATATCACCGTCACAGTGATGCGTCTCTGTCCGGTGGACTGAAGCGCTTGACTTTTTCCGTCCGATGCGGTATGATAAAGCTGAAAAGAGGTGTTCTGTATGCTGTGTGTCATTGCAAAAATAGACGATGCTGCCAGAAAACGGCTGGATGCTCTCTGCAAGGTGGCTGAGGAGTTCCATCTGCCCGCCCGGTATCTCTACGGCCACATCACGTTGGTCACCTATCTGGGCCAGCAGGAAACATCCTTTGTCAGGCAGTGCAGGCAGATTCTGGCCTGTCAGACGGCCTTTTCAGTTTTCTATAACCGGATCGAGATTTTATACCCCACCCCAAGCATCGTCGCCTCCCCCGAGCGGACACCGGAACTGATGCAGATTCAGGCACGGCTGGCCGGGATCACCCCCGACGAACTGAACCGCTGGACATCCCCGGCACACTGGCACCCCCACACCACCCTTTTTTACCATGAGACAGCAGACCTGCAAAGGATTTCCAGGAAAATGACCGAACGCTTTGTTCCCTTTCATGCTGAAATTGGGGGCATTGAGTTTTCCAGGGTAACAGAAAACGGATACGAAATTCTGGATTCCATTGTCCTACCGTCCACAGGGGACTGACTGCTCCTCCTCCAAAAGGCGCAAACCGGCGTTTTTCCCTCTAATTCCCCTTCCCGGCCCATTCTTCCCTTGACTTTCCCTGGTAAACAGGGTAGAATAGAGGGTAATGTAGAACACGACGGAGGTTATGAAAACATGGAAACCAAAACTGTCAGAACCCGGTTTGCACCCAGCCCCACCGGCTATATGCACATCGGCAATCTGCGCACCGC
>CALXFL010000149.1 GCA_944387515.1 uncultured Clostridia bacterium | reverse complement strand
GCCATGGCGTCACAGGCCACCGAAGAAATCAGGCTGGAATCCAGCCCACCGGACAGAAAGGTTCCCACCGGCACATCCGACACCAGCTGCCGCCGGATCGCATCCACCAACAGATAGCGGACATGGGCCGCAGTTTCGGCAAAGGATTCGGTATGGGGATGGGCTTTCAGCTGCCAGTAGGGATGCAACTGAAGGCCTTTTTCATCAAACCAGCCGCAGCAGCCGGGACGCATCTCTTCAATTCCCTGAAAAACACCACAGCCGGGCGTCCGGCCCGGTCCCACCAGCATGATCTCCGCCACACCGTCCTGATTCAGCCGCGCCGGAACCAGCGGATGCGCCAGCAGCGTCTTGATCTCGGAACCAAAAATCAGGGTATCCTGCCGGAGGGTAAAAAAGAGCGGCTTGACCCCCATCCTGTCCCGGGCCAGAAAGAGCTTTTGCTGCCGGTGATCCCAGACGGCAAAGGCAAAGATGCCGTTACTCCGCCGGAGACAGTCCTCTCCCCACTGAATAAAGGCGTAAAGCATCACCTCGGTATCACAGTGGGTGTGAAACTGCCAGCCCAGCTTTTCCAGCTCTCCCCGCAATTCTCCGCTGTTATAGAGCTCTCCGTTGTAGGCAATGGAGAAGGACGCCTCTCCTTCCCGCCAGGTCATGGGCTGACGGCCGCCCTCCGGATCAATTACAGCGAGGCGGGCATGGAGAAGGATCCCCCTTTCCAGCGGCAGCACTCCCTGCTGATCCGGCCCCCGCCGCTGCATGGTGGCCAGCATCCCATCGACCCATGGGCCCGGCTCAAAGGGCTGGGTCAGCTTTATCACGCCTGCAATGGCGCACATGGTCATCATCCCCTTCCTGGATTCAGTATATGCTTGCCGCAGGCCGCCGGTGCCGGGTTCAGGGATTTTTGGCGGCAGTAATCCGATCTGCCAGCTGGGAGAACACCGGTGCCGCCGTGGTATTACCGAAGCCACTGTTTTCCGACAGCACCACCACCACATATTCCGGGTTGACCGCCGGGAAGAAACCGGCAAACCAGCCGTGTTCCAGCTCATTCCCCTCTTCATCAAACTGGCCGGTCTGGGCAGTGGCGGTCTTGCCGCCAGCGGTGACGGTCTGGGGAAGGGCGTTCTGCCCCTCACTCACCATGACGCAGTGGATCAGAAAGGTCTGAAGCTGTGCTGCAATTTCCGAAGAAAGAATCTGTTTGGACAGGGGCCCTGCATTCCGCTGAAGCCGCTCTCCATCCGCCGTTTCTCCCAGCACCAGCCGGGGCGTCACCAGATAGCCGCCGTTGACCGCTGCTGCCATCATCCGGGCAATCTGCACCGGAGAAGCCGAGAGGATTCCCTGTCCGAAACTGAGATTTGCCACAGCAGCAGGAGAAATCAGGTCCGCAGCCGCCGGACAGCTGCCACCGGACATAGTGAGCCCCTCGGCCAGCTTCACCGACTGCCCAAAACCGAACCGGGCCGCCATTTCTGCCATGGCTTCTCCTCCCACCTCAAGACCCAGATGAATGAAATAGGGGTTGCAGGACTCCTTCAAGGCATCCAGCATATCCAGCGGGCCATGGCCGCTGCGTTTATGGCAGCGGAAAATCTGTCCCGAAACATCCACCCAGCCGGTGCAGTCAACAATTTCCGTCATGTCCGCTCCTGCCTCCAGTGCCGCTGCTGTGGTGACAATCTTGAAGGTGGAACCGACACTGTACGGAAGCAGCGCCCGGTTAATCATGGGGGTGTTCTCCGCATCCTGAACGCTGTCAGCCAGATTCAATGGCGAATAGGCGGGAAAGCTGGCAGAAGCGAGGATATCTCCGCTGTATGGGTCCATCACCACAATGGCGCCCTTGTCCAGCATCTCACTGCCCACTTCCTCCACAATCTGCTGAATCTCCCGGTCCAGCGTCAGAACCACCCCGCCGCCGGAAGAACCAGTAATCCGAATCTCGGGCTCCAGGCCGCTGATGGGCTGCTGCAAGCCATCCAGCGTGCAGACCACCTGAATTTTCTGCTCATAGGATTTGAGCAGGTCATCGTAACTTTTTTCAATACCGGAAATCCCATTTCCCTCATTGTCCAGATACCCGATGAGATGGGCGGCGGGCTGATCTTCCAGATACCGGCTGGTGGTGTCAAAGGAATAAACGCCGGGCAGCGGCTCCAGCTGCATATCCTCCAGCAAAAAGGGAGTGCCCCGCTCAAACAGCTCTGCCACCTGACTGCGGCGCTCCCCGGGTACCTGTTCCAGCAGACCAGCATTGGCCGCACCCGGCAACACCACATTGACTGTTCGGGCAGACAAATCCACCAGCGGCTGGAAATAGCGGTCGTAGATGGTGCCCCGATGGGTGACAGGGGTCAGGGTGTATTTGGACTGGCGGGCAGCTGTCTGCGCCAGCTGAGAAGACTGCCCCAGCAAACCGATGCGCAGATAGAGCAGCGAGCAGAGCAGACAGAAAATACTGAAGCAGAGCAGCAGCCGGCGATGGATTTTTTTGGTAAAAGGCCCCATATAAGGGGGAAGCTTGGATGGATGCATGGTCATACCTCCTGTTATTCTGTCTGAAGTGTGCCCGCTTCCTCTGATATTTAGTCGCAAAGGTGGCATGCATAAACCCGTCCATTCCCGGCATATACTGGAGAGAAAAAACAGGAAGCGAGGGTTCTATCATGAAAATTCTGGGTTGCGTGGGCATGATGCTGGCGGCGCTGTTCTGCCTGACCGCTTTTACCAGCGGCGTGGTGTCAGCAGAGGAAATGACCGATTATCCAGTGGATGCAGTGGTGACAGAGGCAGAAGTCATGGCGGTTCCGGCCCGGTCTGCCCTGCTGATGGATGCTCAGTCGGGACGGGTACTGTTTGAACAGAACGCAGATGAACCCATGCCCCCCGCCTCCATCACCAAGATCATGACCCTGCTGCTCACCTTTGAAGCCCTGGAGGACGGCACCCTCACACCGGGCCAGATGATTACCGCTTCGGAACACGCTGCCTCCATGGGCGGCACCCAGATCTGGCTGGAACCCGGGGAGGAAATGGCGCTGGAGGACCTCATCAAGGCCACCGCCATCAACTCCGCTAATGACGCCGCCATGGCGCTGGCCGAAGCAGTATCCGGCAGCGAAATGGCCTTTGTGGAGGCCATGAACCAGCGGGCTGCCTCCTTGGGTATGACCGGCACCCATTTCGTCAATCCCACCGGACTGGATGCGGAAGGTCATCTGTCCACTGCCCGGGACATCGCCATTATGTCCCGGGAGCTGATGTCCCATCCCGAAGCGCTGGCCTATACCTCTATCTGGATGGACAGCTTGCGGGGCGGCGAAACAGCCCTGGTCAACACCAACAAGCTGGTGCGGTATTACAGCGGCTGCAACGGCCTGAAGACCGGCACCACCGACGGCGCCGGCAGCTGCCTGTCTGCCACTGCTGTACGGGATGGACTGTCCCTGGTGGCCGTCTCCATGGGATCTCCCACCTCAGCGGAGCGGTTTGAATCCTGCCGGCTTCTGCTGGACTACGGCTTTTCGGCTTTTGAAGAGGCAGCGCCCTCTCTTCCCGCAGAAGAAATCACCGACATTCCGGTACTGCGGGGAACAGCCCGTCAGGTTCCAGTGACGGCAGAAGCAGCCCCCTCCCTGCTGGTACCCAAGGGCCGGAGCGGTGACATCACCCACGAGGTAACACTGGCGGAAGACCTGGAAGCACCTGTGGAACAGGGTCAGATCGTTGGAAGCATTTCCTTCTCTCTGGATGGAGAGGAGCTTTGTGAGATTCCACTGCTGGCGGCAGAATCTGTCAGCCGGATGGATTTCTGGGCCGCCTTCCGGATGCTGTGGTATCAGCTTTTGTCATAAGGCAACGGAAACGGCAGTTTTTTCTGGCCAACATTATCTAAAAATTCATCAGAAAGACTTGAAAGTCCCCTGGTTGTGTAGTACAATAAGATTGAAGCAAAGTCACTTACTTGTATCTGGCTCATCATTCCTTATGGGAATGGTAGAAGGGCTTACCCCGGTGCAAGATGGCAATCTTATTAAAACTCAAACAGGGGGTTTTCATTTATGGCATTGCGATTTAATAGCGCTTACCTGAAAGACTTTATGGCCGAGCATGAAATCGGCGCACTGGCTCCGGCTGTGGCAGCTGCACATGATGCACTCCACAACAAAACCGGTCTGGGCAACGATTTCCTGGGCTGGGTGGAGCTTCCCACCAACTATGATAAAGAGGAATTCCAGCGGATCAAGGAAGCAGCAGCCCGGATCCAGAAGCAGGCCGACGTCCTGATCGTCATCGGCATCGGCGGTTCCTACCTGGGCGCCAGAGCTGTCATTGAACTGCTCAAATCCCAGATGTACAACAACCTGAAAAAGGATACCCCGGACATCTATTTTGCCGGCAACAACGTTTCTCCCTCCTATCTCCAGGAGATTCTCTCCATCTGTGAGGGCCGGGACGTAGCCGTCAACGTGATCTCCAAGTCCGGTACCACCACCGAGCCGGCTCTGGCCTTCCGTGTCTTCAAGAAATGGCTGGAAGACAAATACGGTGAAGCTGCCAAGGAAAGAATCTACTGCACCACCGACCGGGCCAAAGGCACCCTCAAGGAGCTGGCTGACCGGATGGGTTATGAAACCTTCGTGGTTCCCGATGATGTGGGCGGCCGGTATTCCGTTCTCACCGCTGTGGGCCTGCTCCCCATCGCTGCTGCTGGCTGCGATCTGGACGCCCTGATGGCAGGTGCCAAAGAGGCTCAGGAAGCTCTCGCCAATCCCTGCCTGGCAGAAAACGACGCCTACCGCTATGCGGCTACCCGTTTTGCCCTGTACCAGAAGGGTAAGGCCATGGAGCTGCTGGTAAGCTTTGATCCCTGCTTCGTCACCATGGCTGAATGGTATAAGCAGCTGTTCGGTGAAAGCGAAGGCAAAGACGACAAGGGCCTGTTCCCCAATGCCGTTACCTTTTCTACTGACCTGCATTCTCTGGGCCAGTTCATTCAGGACGGCTCCAAGATTCTGTTTGAGACCTTCATGGACATCAAGAAGCCCAAGAAGGACCTCTACCTGGAACCCGATGCTCAGAACTTCGACGGCCTCAACTTCCTGGCCGGACAGGATATGTCCAAGGTCAATGCCACTGTAATGGATGCCACCATCCTGGCTCATACCGAGGGCGGCGTACCCTGTGCCGTACTGGAAATGCCCGAGATTTCCGAGCATGAAGTGGGCTATATGATCTACTTCTTTGAAAAGGCCTGCGCCATCTCCGGCTACCTGCTGGGTGTCAATCCCTTTGACCAGCCCGGTGTGGAAAGCTACAAGAAGAACATGTTTGCCCTGCTGGGCAAACCCGGCTATGAAGACCGCCAGGCGGCTCTCAAAGCCAAGCTGTCCAAATAACAGATATTCAAGCCGCTCATCCGACCGGCGGCCTGAAATAAATGGCATAGAACCCTTCTGTGCCGAGAAAGTGGAGGTACACAGTTATGATTAAACTGATCGTGGGAAAAAAAGGAACCGGTAAGACCAAGATCCTGGTGGATATGGTGACCAAGGCTGCAAACTCTTCCAGCGGCAACGTGGTATGCATCGAAAAAGAGCCCAAGCTGACCTTTGACATTCCTTCTTCTGTCCGTCTGATGGAGACCTGCAAGGACGCCATTGAAGGCTACGAGGAATTCTACGGCTATGTAACCGGCGTGCTGTCCGGCAACTTTGACATCACCGATTTGTTTATCGATTCTACCCTGAAGATCGGCGGCCGGGATTACGACAAGCTGGGTGCATTCCTGGACAAGCTGAACAAGGCTATCGGCAGCCGCGAAGTCAACGTGGTATTTACCATCTCTGCTGACGCTGAAGAGCTGCCCGCTTCTGTCAAGGCTTACCTGTAATCCTATCCATAACCACTGCACCATTCCTGGTATAAACAAAGCGCCCTCCCGAAAAGGAGGGCGCT
>CALXFL010000148.1 GCA_944387515.1 uncultured Clostridia bacterium | reverse complement strand
AGCATCGGCGAAGTCTGGGCCGCAAAACAGTACGGTCTCACCCTGCTGCCAGCCAATGCCGAAAAGCATGACGCCCAGACTTCCGATGGCCGAATGGTACAGATCAAGGTGACCCAGACCAACCGGATCGGTCTGAGAAGCAAACCGGAATGGCTGCTGGTGCTCCAATTGAACGCAGACGGCTACTTTTCCCCTGTTTACAACGGGCCCGGCGCTCCTGTCTGGGAAGCCTGTGGAGAAATGCAGAAAAACGGTCAATGCAGCATCGCGCTTTCTACCCTGCGCCGTTTATAGATGGATGTTCCGCAAGAGCAACAACTCTGAGAAAGCCTTTGCCGGCTCTGGAAATTCCCGCCATCCCCTTGACAAAACCATCCCGGGCCGCTATACTGAACATTGTTCAGATTGGAGGACGTTTATGCACACCACCATCACTTCAAGAGAAGAAATCCTCCGGGTAAGCCGGGAGCTGATCCGGCAGCAGGGCTGGCCCGCTGTCAACATCCGCCAGGTCGCGGCATCCTGTGGGGTTTCCATCGGCTCCATCTACAACTATTTCGGCTCCAAGTCCGAACTGGTGGCAGCCACAGTGGAAAGCGTCTGGCAGGACATCTTCCAGCGCCCGGAAGCGCCATTTCCAGATACCGAAGCCTGTGTTCGCTGGCTCTATGAGCGGATGGCCGAGGGCGGCCACCGGTATCCGGGCTTCTTTTCCCTCCATGCCATGCCCTTCCCCGGCGGAGAAAAGGCGCAGGGCCGGCAGCAGATGGAACAGGTCTGGCAGCATATGACAGATCAGCTGGTGCAGGTGCTCCGGCGGGACCCCAGAGTCCGTTCCGGCGCCTTTACCAGTACCTTTACCCCGGAAAAATTCGCCGGCCTGCTGTTTTCGCTGCTGCTGGCCGCTCTGATCCGGGGAGATTACGACCCGGAAACAGTGTTGGAAACTGTCCGGCGGACGCTCTATTAGTACCGTCTGCCATGCCCACCGGAAGGTGGGTATTTTTCCGGGCCGAAAATGAACATAGTTCACCAAGCTAGCTGCAAATGGAATCTATCATTCAAAAAAGGAGGCTCCCCATGAAGGTAAAACCAGATACCCTGCTGCTTCTGGCCTGTCTGGTCTGGACGGCAGCAGGCGCCAACATCCTGCGCATCGGACTGGCTGCCTATCCCGGCCATCTGACCGCACTGAATCTGTCGCTGGCGGCAGCGGTGTTTCTGCTGTTCCAGCTGCTGATTTTCGGCAGGCTGGTGAAAAAGCACACCGCCCGCATCACCGGTTACGGCCAGGAACGGCAGTTTTTCCTGAAATTCTTTGACCGGAAATCCTTTGCCATCATGGCTTTCATGATGACCGGCGGCATTCTGCTGCGGAAATTCCTGGCTGCAGACGGATTCATCGCCGTCTTTTACTCGGGACTGGGTGGAGCGCTGCTGCTGGCGGGGCTGCTGTTCGGACGGCAACCTGCCCGTCAATTCACCCGGCAGATTTCCCGGCTCTTCTCCACTTTATAAAACAGAAAGGAAGAATCCCATGCAAGCAATTGTTGAAACCCTATTTGACGCCATCTATCTCTCCACCGTCTTAACCCTGGGCATCCTGATGATAAAAAACTGCGGCGGGCGCAGCCAATACCGGCTGTTCGGCCTGATGGCCGTGCTGCTGGGGGCGGGAGACGCCTTCCACCTGGTGCCCCGGGCTGTCGCCCTCTGCACCACCGGCCTGGAAAACTACACCGTCGCTCTGGGGCTGGGCAAGTGGATCACCTCGGTGACCATGACCATCTTCTACCTGCTGCTGTACCATGTCTGGCGGCAACGCTACCAGGTCACCGGCCAACAGGGCCTGACCGCAGCCGTCTACGGCCTGGGTGCCGTGCGCATTCTGCTCTGCATGATGCCCCAAAACCAGTGGCTCAGCGCCTCGGCTCCCCTCTCCTGGGGCATCTGGCGCAACATTCCCTTTGCCCTGCTGGGGCTGGTTGTCATCCTGCTGTTCTACCGCAGCGCCCGGCAGCATCAGGACCGGGCCTTCCGCTGGATGTGGCTCACCATTGTCCTCAGCTTCGGCTTCTACATTCCGGTGGTGCTCTGGGCTGACGCCGTGCCCCTGATCGGCATGCTCATGATCCCCAAAACCTGCGCCTATGTCTGGACTGTGGTGATCGGCTACCGGGCCATGAAAAAGGAGGTCTCCGGATGAAACGTTATCTGAACTGTGCTCTGCTCTACGCCCTGCTGGCCATGGCAGGCGGCGTCTTCTACCGGGAATTCACCAGATTCACCGGCTTTACCGGCAAGACCACCCTGTCGGTGGTCCACACCCACTATTTCCTGTTGGGCATGGTGTTCTTCCTGCTGCTTCTTCTGCTGGAAAAAGCCTTTGCCTTTACCGGTCCCAAAACCGGCAAGGTGCTGGCTGTCTTCCACCTGGGACTGAACGTCACCGGCGCTGCCCTGGCGGTGCGGGGTATATTCCAGGTGCTGGGCACTGCCCTTTCCAGCGGCATGAACGCCGCAATCTCGGGGGTGGCCGGTATCGGTCATATCCTGCTGGGGGTCAGTATGGTGCTGCTGCTCCTTCAACTGAAAAAGAAACTCTGATTGTCAAAGAGCCGGCTTAAAGACCGGCTCTTTATTTTATCCTGTTTTCTCTTTCAATCTTGACAACTTCTGTGCAAAATGATAGAGTAAAGATAACTTAAACGAATAAGTAACCGCCGTTCAAGGACAATTGTTCCATCTGACAGCAATTTTTCACAAGGAGGTTATCCCATGCTCTATCAGGACAAAACTCGGCCCATCCCCCTCCGGGTGGAGGACCTGCTCTCCCGCATGACCCTGGAGGAAAAAGCCGCCCAGCTCTGCGGCGACCTGCCTGCCCTGCTGGTGAAAAACGGCGTGACCAGCGAGGTCATGCGGGAGCGATACCCCCACGGACACGGCCGGTTTACCCAGTTTTCCACCATGGGCCTTTCCTCCCCGCTGGAGATCGCCCGGCTGGCCAACAGAATTCAGCGGTATTTCGTCGAGGAAACCCGGCTGGGCATTCCGGTGGTCTTCCAGAGCGAAAACCTCTGCGGCTACCCTGGCGCCGGCGGCACGCTGTTCCCCTCTATGACCAACCTGGCCGCCACCTGGGAACCGGAGCTGGCCGCCAAGATGAGCGCTATTATTGGCGAGGAGAGCCGGGCCGTGGGCATCACCTCTGCCATGAGTCCGGTTATCGACGTCTCCCGGGATCCCCGATGGGGACGTACCTACGAAACCTTCGGGGAGGATCCCTACCTGGTGAGCCAGATGGGCGTCCGGTACATTCAGGGGATGCAGGGGGACAAAGAAAGCGGCGTTGCCTGCATCGCCAAGCATTTTCTCGGCTACGCCGAGACCCAGGGCGGTCTTAACACCGCCGTCAGCCGGATCAACGACCGGGAGCTGTACGAGGTCTTCGCCACTCCCTTTGAGGCCGCCAGCAAGGAGGCCGATGTCAGCGGCATGATGGCCTCCTATTCCGAGATCGACGGCCTGCCGGTGGGGATGAACCCCAAAATCGCCCGCACCCTGCTGCGGGACACCATGGGATTCCGGGGCATGCTCACCTCCGACGGCGCCGGCGTGCTGAAGATGTACAACTATTTCAAGGTGGCATCCAGCTACCCCGAAGCGGGCCTACTGGCCAAGCGGGCCGGTCTGGACACTGAAATCCCGGTGGGCGGTGCCTTCAGCAAGCTGCCGGACTACGTCCGCAGCGGTCAGCTGGACGAGGCGGTGCTGGATGAATCGGTGCGCCGCATCCTCACCATCAAGTTTGAATACGGACTCTTTGAGCATCCCTATCTGGACGAGGATGCCGTGGAGGCCCACATGACCACCCCCGAAAAGCGGGCGCTGGCCGACGAGATCGCCCGGCGCTCCCTCGTATTGCTGAAAAACGACGGAACCCTGCCGTTGAAGGCAGGAACCCGGCTGGCCGTCATCGGTCCCCATGCCGGCAGCCTGCGGGACCCGGTAAGCGGCTACACCTACCCCGCTTACCTGGAAATGATCGAAGCCACCCGGAAAAGCGCCGGACAGGTGACCTTCGCCGGTATGGCCGACGAAGCCCAGAAGGCCCGCTCCGGCGGCAAAAAGACCGACGATCCCTTCTCTGCCATGAGCAGTGCACCACTGCCTGGCATGGAGGAAGTGCTCCGGCAGATGGATGCCGTGACCCTGCAGGAGGCATTGGCCGCCCGGTTCCCGGTGACCTGTGCCAAGGGCTGCACCGTCACCGGTGACGACACCAGCGGCTTTGCCGAAGCCGTCGCCGCGGCAGAGGCCAGCGACCTGGCCATCCTGGCCCTGGGGGGCAACTGTGGCTGGTTCGGCACCACCGGCGGCGAAGGCAAGGACCGCTGCCACCTGTCCCTGCCGGGTGTTCAGCAGCAGCTTCTGGAGGCTGTAGCGGCAACAGGCAAACCGGTGGTGGTGGTGCTTTACGGGCCGGGCATCTTCGCCCTCCCCTGGGCAGCCGCCCACACCGCCGCTATGGTACAGGCCTGGATGCCCGGTGCAGGCGCCGGAGAAGCTGTGGCCCGGATGCTGGCCGGAGAGGACAATCCCGGCGGACACCTGCCGGTGACCATTCCCCGCAGCGTGGGACAGGTTCCGGTCACCTACAACCACCGCACCGGCAGCGGCTACGCCACCAGCGGCGACACCACCGCCAGCCTGATCTTCTCGGGCGGCTATGTGGACGAGGACGCCTCTCCCCTCTTCCCCTTCGGCCACGGTCTCAGCTACACCGACTTTGCCCTGACCGATCTGAAGCTGGAAAGCGAGGAGGTGCCCACCGATGGCGTGATCCGTCTCTCTTGCCAGCTGGAAAACACCGGCAGCCGGGACGGTGACCAGGTGGTCCAGCTTTACACCCACTTCTGTGACGCCCACGTTATCCGCCCGGTGAAGCAGCTGTCCGGATTTTTGCGGGTATCTCTAAAGGCAGGAGAGAAAAAGCAGGTATCCTTCGCCCTTTCCTGCGCCCAGCTGGGGTATTATAATGAAGCCATGGACTTTGTGGTAGAGCCGGGGCGGCTGGAAGTCATGGTGGGCTTCAGTGCAGCTGAACTGCCCCTCACCGCCGCCGTCACCCTCACCGGTCCGGCACAGTCCCTGATGGGGAAACGGGTATACAAATGTGAGGCCGGCGCAGAATAACCTCTTTATTAACACACGGGGAGCATCTTGGCTCCGTAGCTTCAAATCTGATTGGTTGCTTCAATCTAATCCTTTATCAGCGTGGCATAGAGTAGGACATATAATATAAACAGTTCTACCATTAAGGCGGCAGACACTAAATCAGCAGGATGTCTTCTCCGACATCCTGCTGAACTTTTTTCAAAAAGATAATCCGCTATGAGCCATATAGCGTACATCACTATAATACACCGCTGCCTTCATCCAACATCATCGCAATTTGCAACATGAACTCTTCCGGTGTCGGTCTGTCGCCTGTGAAAGTCATCATATCCCATAAAGGTTGTGCGCAAGCATCATGATGATTGTAGGCTTCATCGATGGCGAGCTGCATTTCATGTAATACATTTTCCTGTGCAATTCTTTTGATGATTTTCCTCAAAGCTTTTCATATCTTTTCTCCATCTTTGGACCTTTTTTAGTTCTTTAGATTCAGTATATAATCTTGAGAATGTCGAAGTCTCGGACATATTGTCGATTGGAGAAAAAATAATGGAAGAGCTGGAAGCCCTCCCATTTATCACTTTTCAGTTAAAATCCTTACCACTTTGAGTATCCGCATTTTCTCGTCGTGAGGAAGATTATCGATAGCGGCAGAAAGCTCAGAAGCAACACCTTCTGTCGCGTAATCAACAACATCAACCAGCAAAGAATCCGCAGAAACTTCAAGAACATTGGCGATTGCGACAAAGGTATCCACTCGTGGAACTTTTGTACCGCGCTCGATCACACTCACATGAGTTGGGCTAATATCAATAAGGGC